>NZ_JBNGOY010000020.1:0-88661 GCF_050589805.1 Carboxylicivirga fragile
TACTGTAATACTTTTTCTGTGTACTCATTTTTCTAAGATATTATTTTGGTCTTAATATCTCTAAAAAATCGTCCGTGTAAATTTAGCAACTCCAACCATGCGCCCCATAGCAGTACGTTCTTTAATGTTCTCCAATTCCATTTCATACAAACTGCTCATCACTGAGGATATCATTTTCCAGATCGGGTTTCTTTTTCCGTTAGGACGACTTTGCAAGCCGTTATTTCTAACGACCACATTTATTTGATGCTCTTCCAACCATTCTAGTGTTTGAATAACGTCCCCGGTGTTTCTGCCTAGACGTGAAAATTCTTCAACTACTAATTCTTTCACTTGATCACCTTCAACCAATTTCACTACTTCTTTCCCTCTAGGACGATCCTTGAATGAAACTGAACCAGAAATCTTATCCATCAACACCAAATCGTATTTTTCATTATCTACAGAAAAACGATCCCCACTTTGTTGAATCGTTGAAACTCGGTTGTATTTTATCTTCATTTTTGTTGCCATTTTAATCACACACTAATTTTACACTCACTAAACCAAAAAATAAGGGATCGACTCCCCTGAAGTTGTTTCCCCTTTAATTAAGATAAAAAGGGAAACGGTTGGATGTGCTTAATTCAAGCAATACCAGTAAAAAGTTTTCATCTCTGGAGTCAAGTGAACTCGATCACGAATAAACTTTGGCATCTCCACTGCATAGTTTCGAATTTGATTTAAATCTTCTTTTTCTTCGGTAATTATAAAGAGGTTTGTTTCTCGATGCCTATTAAGTAATAATTCACTGTGGTAGATGTTGATCTGCTTGTTTTGATCGTGGTGTAGTTCTCGCATGTACATAACTGATCCCCTTTAATTAGTAATTCGATACAAATATACACACTATAGTATGTATGTGAAAATATTTGCATACCTTTTTATGCATTTGCTTATCTTTGCAATACAGCCAACATTTCTAAAATAATCCAGTATAATAATGAATAAGGTTAAAACCAACACCGAAAAGTCCTTTATATATGCAATGATAATCTTATTGCTTTTTGTGATAACCTATATAGGTGTATTCCTGAAGGTATGGAATTCAATTCCGCAAGGTGAGTTTATTATAGGCGTTCCTTTTCTAATTGCTGGATATCTTGGAGTAGTAGGTTCAATTTATTTAATAAAGGGTCGTAAGGACAAGATATCAGTCAAGAAAGTAATTTCTCTCACAATCAACATTGGTGTTATGGTTTTATTTATAGGACTTATTATTAATAATGTCATTGACATCAAGAATGTTTTCAATTGACTTTGCAAATTATAGACAACGACACTAATAACAACTCAATGACAAAACCAAAAGAGGAATACCCTGAAGAAATAAAACAAGTGCTTGTAGAGATTGGCAAACGTGTTCGACAGTTTCGTAGAGCCAGTGAACCAAATTACGAGACCTTTGCCAAGACTCATGACATTAACAAAGTAACACTATCAAAATTAGAAAGGGGTGAAAACTTTAGGATGAGCACCTTACTTCAGGTGCTGAAGGCTTTGGATATAACTATTGATGATTTCTTTGGAGAGGATATTTTATAAAATATTATAATCCTCCCCAAATATTTATTATTTTACCTGTAAACCTCTTCATGGGGGGCACACTCCTCCCCTAAAATGATGGTAATTAGGACTTCCAAGAACATCCACTTCTTTCCTAGTACTATAAAAACACTTAATAAACTATAGTTAAACCAATTAAAAGGTACACTAATCATTTATTCCAGTACGCATATACGCATATTAAAATGGGTGAGATATAACTGGTAAACAAACAGAAGAGAGAGAGCATATTGACATGGATGGATGGATGGATCACTAACCATAACGACCATCCAAATCCATATTATTTAACTCAACCACAATCAATACGATCAACACAACAGGGATTAGCACGGCAACAACTGTTCTCATTGTTTTAACCTCTTGACTGTATTCAAACTTTTTAACTTTAATTATTGAATCAAAAGGGATGGTGACCTTTGACAAGTCAATTGTTCCACCAATATTAGAGTGAGGTTCATAATAAACAACGAAGGAATTCACTTTACGTGAGACAAACTCTAGTTTATTTTCAAGGTTAATAAAACCTATTAGTGTATCATTTAATACATATGCATCGTGCAATTCATAGTGATACTTTTGATATTTCTGATTTATAAAAACCTTGTACTCCTCTTTTAATTCCACTTCTTGATTATAGTCAGTAATCCACCTATTACCAGAGCACCCAACAAGGTGGGTAAGAATAATCAAAACGGAAGTAATGCGATGAATTGGTTTTATTTGGAAGAACATGTGTTTTTCTATGCAAGTTACTACCAACTTATAGGCAATGTCAATTAAATATGATGAATACTTAAACGTTCATAATATCAGTACATGGATTAGTTATCTCAACATACAGATCGAAAGATGCTAATTAGATGATCCCCATCCATCCATTGGTGACACCTTCATTTCCATATTATTTATCTCAACCACAATTAATACGATCAACGCAACAGGTATTAACACAGCAACAAATGTCCTTAAGTTTTTGGTCTTGTTACTGTATTCGAACTTTCTTACTTTTATTATTGAATTAAATGGTATTGAGATTTCCGACAAATCAACTATCCCACTAATATTAATTTGAGGTTCATAAGTAATAACAAAAGAATTCAATTTACGTGACACAGAATTAATTTCATCCTCAAGTTTTATAAAACCGATAAGGGTATCATTTAAGACACGAGCGTCATGCAGTTGATAGTAATGATCCTGATATTTTTGATTTATAAAAACCTTGTACTCACCTTTTAACTCTACTGTTTGATCATAGTCTGTTGTCCATCTGTAACCAGAGCAACCCACCAGATGGATAGCGATAATAAATATCGAAATAATACGGTGAATTGATTTGATTCGAAAAAACATTTGTTTTCTCTGCAAGTTACTACCCACCAAAATAATTGTCAATTTAAATATGATATTTACTTAAACCTCCATAGGCAGTATTTATATTAAAACACCAATGCCAGAGAAGAAAAGAAAATACTACCGTACCCCATGTGATGGTCTTAATCAGATGAGAATGGAACAAATTGGGGGATTGTTACGTGAATACAGGTATGAAACAATGCTTTCGAGGGATGATTTTGCTCGTGAATATGGGATTAGTCGATCTCTGGTCGAGAGAGCAGAACGAGGCATGCCAGTGCATTTTCTGACATACCTTCGTCTTGCCGATATTTATTGCATACCTGTGTGGCAATTATTTGAGGGGGTTGAATGACTTCTTTGAAAAACGTTCTTCCAAAATTGCATAGATTAATATTTTAACAGAAAAAACAACTCATTACACTTACCTAATTTCCAAACGACAACCAACCACTAACACTCACATTTCATTATCAAGATAGAGTGGTTAAATCAATTCTTTCAAAGAAACTTGATACATCATAAAATATTGCGATTAGTATCGCAAGTTATTATTTAAAAAATTTCATACCCTATATCTTAATTATGTATATTAACTTATAATAAGGAGGTAAGTGTTTTGTACTGTTAATATTTAAATCATGAACGTGATTTCTATCAGATGCATCTCTTCCACTCGATCCTTTCCTCTGTCTATTACCTGCTCTTATAGTAGTACCTGTATGTTTATGACTTTCTGTTCCTCCTGTTACATCCGTATCTGAATATGTGTCAGTTCCCATAATAAACCGCCCAACAAGATTAGGTGTCCCATTACTTCCATCACAAACTGCCCATCCATTTGGAACGATCTCTTCAATTGATTGTCCTTCTAGCAGTCCCATCTGAGGTTGCCATGCCAAAACAGTCCCCTTAGGGACACCGTACGGAGCAATTGCTTTATCACCCGCTTGAGTTTTAAAAAGTTCTCTTGTTTTTGGATAATCAAGTAAGGTATGCCAATATGAATTAACCTTACATGAAATTGGTCCATAATAAATCTTTATTTCATCTTGTTTAAGTTTATTCAAAAAAGCATAAATATTTTCAAAACCATCAATAATCCCAGAATGTATAGGTTTAATGTCGCCTGCTGTTATCTCACACCTTAACTCTACTTTTGATGACTTTAGGATTTTTGAGTTTGAAGCACTAATTCCTCCACTAGCTGAACCATTACCAAATGAAGACTTAACAGCTAACTTAAAAGATTCGATTTCCTGACTGTTAGTCGATTTAATTTTTCCCTGAATTGCTATTCTAAAGCCATAATCGATTGATGCAATATAATGAGAGCCATAATCAGCTATAAACTGTCTCAATCTTTCTTCATCAGTTGATATTAATTTACTTTCAGAAAGAGGTTTTTCATTCCATTCAAGAGATTTTTCAGAAATGGATTTTCCAGTTTTGGTATTTTCAATGAGAATAAAAACTGAAGTTGAATTTTTACTTATCTTCTTAGCCTTTTTCATCGAAGCTTTCGCACTCGTGAACCCATAACTACCTTTAAAATATGCATGTAGCATCTCCGACAGTTCTTCCGTTGTGTTCGTTTCAATAAAACTAAACCTTGAATTCACAATGGAATTTAAATCAATTTGTTTGTTACCAGTTTCTTCTATGGGATCAATATGGAATGCTTTTAATGGTGTTGAAATAGGAGAACTTGCTTCATTAAAATTTAGTCCACTACCTAATTCGTAATTTGACCCTGACTTTCCACTAACAATTAAATCATAATTTTCCTTTGTTATATTGTAGTAGTTTATTCTACCCTGTCCATGTAACAAAGACGGTAAAGCTATCATAACACAAAACACAAAAATTAGACTCTTCATTTACCCGTAGTTTAAGATTAATATTATATAAGAGATATTCACATTCTTTTATCCAATATTATAAATATTAAACTATAATGTCAACATAAATAGAATCATATCATTAAAATAAATTTGATCCAATCAATATTACATTTATTGTCATACAGTAAAGAACTATGGCAAATATTCAAATACGATAATCGTTTTTAAAATAATCAAGTATTTATTTTAAACATCGTCCCCCAATGGTGGACAGTAAATAATTGTACCGAAATAAATACTAATTAAAATGGATAAAACACTAATGCTGAAGAAAATGAATATTCGAATACAAAGGGAATTATATGATTTAATTAAGTTACATGCTGAATTGGAGCACTTACCCCCATCAACTTTTGTTCGTAAATTCCTGATGGATAATTTAATTCAAGATAGCCGTAGTAATAAAAGGGAAAATACAATGCCAAATAATGGTAATTACTGATTTAATTATTAATTAATGCGGATTAAAATCACCTCTTCAATTAATTAAAAAATGGTTCAGTATCGACTGAACCATTTAATTCTATTATCAGAAGGGCAAATCATCGTAATCATGTTCATCTGCTGCTTTCTTCTTATTTAATAATGCATTCAACTTCGCCACCCCTTCTTCAGGTAATGGCTTATGGGAATCATATATTTCGAAATGATCGTCTATAAAACCTCCTATTTCAACAATTTTATCCCTCACTTCAGACTCCTTAATCTCATTTACCCAAATTGAATTCAAGAATTGCAGAGTATTACAATACTCATAGTGCTTACCATTCAAATATACTACTGCTTCCACCCAGCTATCATCATATTCATGGAACTTATAGGTTACAGAATAAATCCAATCACGAAAACCCTTGGAATCAATCTCTGGAATAGCTTCAAGGTAATGATCTTCATGTGTTATTCGATGCCATACCAGATTGTGAATGGTATCAATTACTTTTTCTTGCTCCGAGGTTATGTTATTATTTTTCATTAGCTACTCCTTTTATTAACTCATCTGGTTTTCCAAAAAAGAGTTGTCTAGTGAAAAAATCACAATCATCGTCTTGGTTCATTATTCTATCATACATGATTGGTGCATGCTCTTTAATCTCCTCCCCACTAAATGAATAATAAGGTAAGATATCATGCATCTCCCCATTAGGTAGCGTATTCCCATTTGGATAGTTATGATACTCATTGTATTCATATTGAACACCGCACTCTCTAAGTGTCATTTCGATCCATCCACAATCATCATATGTGGTATACAACTCGAATTTATTGTCGTCTGCGTTATTAACAAATACAGTGTATTGGTTTAGAATAAAATCTGCTGTTAACTCTATTTTTTTACACATAATTTTAATGTTTTAAGTGCAGTTGACTCCATTCAAAGCCAACTGCTTTTAATTATTTAGGGTTTCTTGCCCATATTGACAGAGTAAAAACTTATTCCTCAAACATTTCCTTCTTTTCTTCAAACTTGAATATTAAAACTTCAGCCAGTTCATCGATAACTCTGTTTTCTTCAGCTTCAACAGCCTTGATAAAGTTGGGATGCTCATAAACCTGACGATAAAACTCTTCCTCAAGCAAATACTTTTCATTGTCATCTACATCATCGTAATCATCATTGACCTCTTCAGGAATTTCGATATTATCAATTTCAAAATCTGAAAGCATTTCTTCCTTCTGATTGTCCTGATATTTACTATCAGCATGACCATACACCAGCCATGATCCACAAAGAATTTCATGACTCTCCTGATACCGTCCTCTTCTCAGTTCATAATCATTATCCTCATCAATTGTGATGAACATGTCGTATTTATAGAAATCATAAATATTCTCTTTTATTAGTTCTTTTAAATCATCGATTTTTTTCATTTTAATTTGTTTTATCATTGTTATTAATATTCATATTTTCAATCAGTTCCAACAGGGAACTAGTTGGACTAATGGCATAACACGTTACTCGCTTCTTGCCCCTTCTTTTGGTTTTAAAGCCTCTTTCAGCCATCTTCTTGCCCAATGATGGAACATTGATCCTCTTTCCAAATTGAGGGAATTCCCTGCCTAGAATCAGCACTAAATCCAATGTTGATATATAATATGGTTCAACACCTTTAATAGGATACTCAACATAATCATCCAATACCATATCCACATCGCTCTGCTGCATATGGTCTTCTGTTATTTGATCCAACAAGTCCCTATCTGTTGGTTCATATGAGTACTTAAAGTCATTAGCGTACAAGTGATATGCTTCCATGAACAAGTCGATGTAATCCAATTGAGGTAATTTCTTCTGGTGGATCATCTCCAACTCTAGGGGAATGATTCTACGGTTACCTTTATCTCGAATAATATGAACCTGATTCCCTGAACCTGCAAATGAACAGTTACGGTCAATAACTGAAATTCTTCTATCGTACTTCCTACGTGTAGAGAAGGAACTTTGACTCAGGATATTCCTGAATGTTTTTTCTGCATTAAATGTGCGTCCATCCATCTCATCATCAATGATTAGTAACGACTGCCCCATTAACACCTTAAAATCCTCGTCAAATGCAATAGGATGTTCTGTTTGATAGGTTCGTAACTCTTCCGGCAATATGAACTTTCTCAACAAAGTAGTTTTACCAATACCTTGCTCCGTACTCAAAAGGCACAAGAAGAATTCATTGGCGAACTCTCCACCGAGTGCTTGAGCAATGATGCCTACATACCACTTTTTGAAGAAATGAAGAACGATGCCCTTATCAATGTCTTTATTCTTCAACTCAATGCAGTCCATCCACTTTTCAAACGTACCGAGAGGATGACGATCCTTGTGTTTTTCAATAAAAGCTTTGATCGGGTGAAACTGATTGATGTAATTGGACTTAATTACCTCTTCAAATCGAGTCCTTGGCACTTCCTTCCCAAAGTACTTTTTCAAGTCGATGAACAGGGTATTGTAAGTCATTTCCGTAATGATCTTACCATCTTTAATGATGTCCTGACGGAACGCATCGTATTGAACTCCCTGTTCATTCAGGTAAGCAGCAATATCGTCTGAACTAATACTATTGGTTCTTACTTTGCCCTTAACTTCGAAACCATATTGGGGCAAGAGACTTTCAGTTTTTCTATTGTCACCATTACCTTCCAGAACTTTAAGAACTTGAAAATGATTATTCGGCTGTTTGACTTTAAAACCTGCTGAACCACTAAAGCACATATAAACCTTTGAATCCTTATAATAGTACCCACTGAAGGCAGCACTTGAACCGGGTCTAGTCAACTTCACCATTTGATCATCTTCGGCATAAACAGTCCATCCATGCTTTTTAAACAGTTCGATGATGTTGTATTCCTCATTGAACTTTACAATTGCTGGCTCTTTGTATTCATGCGGTTTAACCTCTTTTTGTTTAGCTATAGCATTACGATCCAGACTACGTGCTAGGGTTAATAATGTGTCTCTCTCTTCAGGTGTTATAACAGGAATATCAATATTCATTTGAATGAAATCCATTTTACCTTGTCTTACTGAATAGTCGTTAAGGTGATGGCAGAAGTAACCTCCTTCCCCACGAGTTTCTAGTATTACTTCGCCTTGCTCTGAGTGTGCTAATTTCAGATTACCATCAATAACGGCATCCGTACATCTGTAGATGAAGTGATAACCTTCATTTGGGGTTCTCTGAATTATCAACTTGGATGCAAGGTCTTCAGGAATTATCTTGTGATAATCGGCAAATATTGCTTTATCAGGATCATTCTTTACATCGATGTCAATGCATTCTAAATGACCGGATACTTCTCCAGTAATTATTCCAACATATCCACCATTGTCAAAATGTTCTTTCCACTGCTTATATGGTGCAATTTCCGACTGATATTGCTTCCACTTTCCAAATGGACACTTATTGCTGTTTACTGGTATTATTGACAGGTCTAGATCATTACTTTTCCCTGATTCTGTAGTATTTATATCTACAGGAGGAATTGGTGTTAGTTGGTCGTTTTCTTCATTAATTTTCATTGTTTAAAGGATTATACATAGAGTTATTTTTTAGTACAGCTTTCGCAATTAGCTGTTTGACGTAAACTGTCACAGGCAGATACTCTGCCTGAGCAGTTTGCTTTAATTTTTCATTTAGACCTTTTTCTAGGTAAAGGTTCAACCTTACATTCTGATCATTTTTTTTACTTTTTCTCATGATCTTCTTGATTTTAACTATAAAGTTATTTTTCGCCTGACTGATAATACTTAACACCGTCACGTACTCATAAATACTCAGCTTGTGCGTTTTGAACACCAAACAGAGGTATTTTTTTTATTATTTTTTGTTTAGGGTAGACAAGCGACAAGCTAGAACCCTATATTTTACTGAAATTAGATACATTTACAGTAGGTATTTGCACCCCCTAATATCGACTGTACTGTATTTAGAAAGTTTTAAACCTGCTTGTCACCTTGTCACCTTGTCTACCCTTAGATAGTTTTTGATCTCTAAGCCAACATTGGGGAGAATAATAAGTAAGACTATTGTTAGGCATCCCCAAGCATATTCATCATCTTATTCATATTGAACCCTGCCCCCATAAGCAGATCGATAAACAAAAACGAATTATATGTATCGACTTCTTTTAAATAACTCAAAGCTAGGTTGAAGTTGACTAGAACAACCTCTCCCTTGCGGAGGATGACCTTGTTCTCTTGCATGTCATTATCTACCAATGCCAATTGAATAATTTCCTTACTTTGGGAAGTACTCATAAACTCTAATGGTGATTTACCTTCTGGCTTACCATAGGACTCATAAATTTCCCATAGGTTAATCAACTCACCACGTATTTGTTTATCAGTAAACTCCTCTACATAGCTGTTAAACTTTAGCTTTAATTCTTCACGATTTTTTTCCATGATACTTTAATTTTAAACATTATATTTCTATTACTTATTGAACTCAGATTGCTTTAAAGAATTTATGAAGCTTCGAGTTCAACTCATTTAGATTCTTATACAGAGCAGGACAGGTATCCTCAATATCACCAAGTAGAAAATTGTACTCGAATAGGAATTCATCATTTTTATCTATCATCTCCTGATATTCAAACTTTACATTCAATGTACTCAATGCTAATTCCATCCATTGTGCATCTCGAACACAAGAGGTGTAAAGACTTACACTACCATTACCATCTGCATATTGGGATTCTGAGAAAACATCCAATATCCAATCTGCTTTTACTTCGATTGTTGCTGAGTTCTTTTTAGTTTCATTTTTTGAAACAGTCGATTCTGAGTTTTTTAAATTATCGTTTTTCATGATATTATATTTTAATGATTAATAACTATCCCGATTTAACATCAAGATTAATTTCACCCTACTTTAAATTGGTCAGGGTCAGACCAGACGTTGAAAAATAATATTGCGCAATACTATAAGGTGTACACCTTGAGTAGCAATCCCCATCAAAGGGGGATCGTGAGAGAAAAATATTCAAATCCTATGCTCGTTATAGATCAGCATTAGCAACCCATCAATCACTTGCTATGGCACTTAAAACCTCATTAAAACTAATGTTATTTGATCTCCATGATTCATAAATCAAATTCACAAATACTTCGAATTTAAAATGATCAATAGATGCAATTTTTGTTCTAAATTCACTTAGATCACCTAAATAACACATGACTCCATCACCGTATTCAATAGAATCCAATAAGTTATCCTTAGAATTAGAGAACCAACCTTGATTATATTGAATCGATGTCCCATTGTAAGCTTGGAAAATGTATGCAAGTTGCTGGGATGTAAACACTCCTTTTAGTTCAATCATTACCAATCTATGCAGATGACAATTAAAATTAAGGCTATTGGATACTGTTCTAAATGATTTATTGACAATCATGCTTTCATCCTCATCTAATCCACTAATATACCCTGCTAAATCCTCATTGTCGTTCATAAATGATGCGAGAGCGATAAGCGAGTTGGAGTCAAATTTTCTAGTTTTTAACATTGAAGATGTTAATGCTTCCATGAAATTTGAAGCTTCTGATGTGCTACTAGTACTTCTTAAGTCCACAATAGCTGTTTTTGAATTGTTTTTCATTTTATAAAAATTAAATTGTTAATAATTCCCTCCTAAGGCATCGGGTATCCATATAATTTCGTTACTAACCTCCCCCAAATGGCACGACAATATCAGGCGACAATATCTACTGTCGTTATTAGTGCCCGTAAATACATTAAGGGGAGTCATTGATTACTAATCGTTTGTAATCAATCTAAGATTCAAATGCTGTTAGTGTAATCTAACGTCTGTCGGATAAGCACCTTCTATCGATTCAGGTAATTGACAATCAATATAATCGGCTGTCAGCCACCTAATCGATTAGGCACTGGCATTGCTACTCCAAGTTATTTCACTGCAAATTGCTGTTCAATAATTTCGGGATATTGTTGCCAGACTTTTCCGTCTAGTTCTTTACCATTTAACTTCTTACTTCGTTTTATTCCATCTTCTCCCCATGTCCCCCACTGCTTAAAGAAGAATGCAATACCATCTGTTTCGCATTGTTGCTTGATGTTTAATACCCAATCTTTTTCCATGGGTCTGGCTTTATGCCCACTTTCTCCTCCAACTATTGCCAAATGAATTCCTGCTAGGTTTATTTCCCCTAAATCCTCAAGCAATGGCTCTACAGATAAGAATAATACACTTGCTTGCAGGTTTCTCAATTTATCAATCCGTGGCAACCCTTCTTTACGATTATCTACAGTAACACCAAGCCATACATTTCTTGGTATTGTTCGTTGTGATAAATAATCATACATCCTATTGGCTCTCTTGGTCAGAATCTGATAGGTGTGCTGTGGTGTTTGTTCAATAACGTTGAAAATTTCATCTAAATACTCTCTAGGCATATCCTCGTGAAAGGTGTCACTCATAGAGTTTACAAAATACACTGTCGGCTTTTTTCTCCTTAGAGGTTCATTCAAACGTGACGGAACAGTATTGAACTCAAATCCATTCTCATATCCTTCTACCCCCATTGCTTGTAAACGGGTAGCCATTGTTTCAGCGTAGCAGTTCTTGCACCCTGAACTTACTTTAGTACAGCCAGCCGAAGGATTCCATGTTTTCTCTGTCCATTCAATCTTGTGTTTCATTTTACTACTTTTTAAATTACTTGTTTCTTCCTTATTGCTACTCTTGCTCCTTGAGCCGACTGTAGCTGAAATATTACTTTTCATCTTTAAAAAATTAATTTTCAATACTTTATTTTGTGTCAAACCTACCCCAAATGGCACGACAATATCAGGCGACAAAAGCTATTGTCGGTAAAAGTGTCGGTTATTACATTAAGGGGAATGATTGATTACTAATCACTTGCAATCAACCTAATGTTCAAAATATGTTAGAGTAATCTAACGTCTATCGGATAGTACCTACTATAGGTTCAGGTAATGCCCAACTGAGTTGCTAAGTGTGAAGTCAATAAACTTCTTATCCACTTTACCGGGAAGAGTATCACATCGTCTTCTATTAACCTCAAACAACTTATTTGTCTCGTGGTTAATGAAATACAATAGTGCAACCTCATATTTTGATGGTTTCCTGCTATCCTCAATAAACTCCTTCGATAATTCTTTGATGAAGTAACTCAAGTGAGCGTAGGTTTTAAACCATACAATTAGGGCAGGATTATCTGAAGTGAATACTTTCTTGAAATCCGGTAGATTACAATCAATATAACCTTCTCTTTTGAAATCCTTATGGATGTATGCCAGAATATCATGTTTCCTCTTATTAGCTTCTGGACGTATTTTAAACCTTGGTTTCTTATCGATAACCTGTTTACCGTACCCTTTAAGAAACTCCAGTGTTTCATCACAATAATCCATCTTCACCCGAACAATATCTGTAAATCCAATATCATCGAAACACCTGACCTCATTTTGAAGATAATATCCCAACTGCTCTCTTGCTGATTTAATTTGTTGGGAACATTCCTCAATTACCTCTAGGGGTTTGTTCTCGACAATATACAGCCGGAACTCATTGAACTGCTGATCTAACTCCTCTCTCAAGAAGATACTGCATCTATGACCGTTAATTTCAATATATCTTAATCGCTCTGATAGTTCTATACCGGAATCATGCATATCAGCTTTGATCTCGTCAATATTATCATGCTCCTCATTTAGGGGATCGTGCTTGATGGTGTAATCGTTGTTTATTAATGTTGTTATGAACTCTTTCATTGGTTTTAGATTTTAATTAAAATTATTTCTTAATCATCGACATTATCTCTTTCTTTTGGTCATCAGAAATAAATCCCCAAGGGAAGAGGTCTTCAGCAAGAACATTCATATCAATTAATGTACTCTTCGTTAATTTATGGCATATGTAGTTGGCATATATTGAGACATCATTTTCATCATCAATGCAAATCTCCAACATCACTGCCGAACCAAGAGTTAAATCATGGTCTGCTTTAGTTTTTAGTAATTTTAATAACTTTTGTGCACCAAGTAGATCGTCTAGTTCTGAATGTGACCTAATAACTTTCTTAAAACTATTGCTCTTGTCCAGCAACATTGTCATAAACAGTTGGCTATCCTCACTACTCATTAGTTTATTTGGACTCAAATCCTTTATCTCATTTGTTTTTTTCATGATATTAATATTTATAATTTGACACTTTATTTATTAATTTTTAAGCAAACGAATCCCATTCTGATCCACAACTGGATTAGTTATATTCATTCAAAATCTAGTATTACATTTTTAAAATTAGGGACTCCCTATTTAAAGGGGTCTACACTATGACTTAGCACAGTCAGAGGTATAATATGATTCAGGCATTAGTCGTAATCGATGCCTTGCTCCCTGACCTACAGGCTAATCATTTCTTCGCCTATAACCTCATATTCAAACACATTAGCATCATTTTCAACAACGATATCTTCTTCTATTTCATAATAATCAAGTTCTTGAGAAGATATTGACAAATGATATTTACCTGCAGGAACTTCATCACAATAACTTCTTTCAAAGTCTTGCATCGATACCAAATCATCAATCACGGTATTACCTTCCTTATCTGTTAAGGTCAAATTAATATTGGCATTCTCAGGTGTCTCTTCAAGACTTGCATAATTCTTGTTTACAATCCAAACCTCTAAATCTACTTTACACATAACTTTAAATTTTAATCATTAAATAAATTTCACATTGCAATAATACAAACTTTTTAACACACTGCTCTACAGGTATTTAAATTAAAAAGTTGTTTTAAGAGTAATACACTTTTAAATTAAAAAGTGTTAACATAACAAATTGAAAACATGACTATTGAACACTTGGTAAATTCATATTGGTTAAATACACGTAGACATTATTTAACTTTCATTATCACTATTTAACTTTTTGAATAGGAAGAAAATCCAAATTTTTCTTCTGTTCGCTATAATATTATAGAATAATTGAGTCTTAACCGAACGTAATTATAGGCATTTACAGTCACGAGCCATTATTGCAGAGAGGTGCAAAAAAATAGAGTTAACATCTTATTTTAACTACAATCATAAATACCCAAATAAAGACATGTAATTCACAATAACTCATCTACAACATCATTAACTATATATATTGGTGTATAAATAGCTGTTTCAACCCTTATTTTATCACTCAACAAACTTCTCTCTTCACATCGGAATATTTCAATTTGACAACCTTGAATTCTCTTCATTAATATCGTAACTTTAGCACTTACACTAATGATTAACAACTCTTTACTTAAGCATCAATACAATTATGAAAACATTGATCCAAACAATTGTTTCAGTTCTAATCTTAACAAACCTAACATCATGCAAAAAAGATGATGACACCCCTTTAACAACTTGTGAAGACAAAGTTATAATAAGTGCCAGTGAATACCTCAATGCTCCAGATCATCACCTAACAATCAACAACATCGAAATCAAAGGGGATTGTCTGGTAATTGATTTCGGCTCAAGCGGGTGCGATGGAAGCACTTGGGTTTTGAAATTGATCGATTCAGATGTTATGATCGAAACCTACCCTCCAATAAGAAATCTACGGCTATCCCTGAAAAACGAAGAGGTATGTGATGCATACTTCACCAAAGAGGTATCGTATGACATCAGCAAGCTGCAAGTTGATGGCGATAAAGTCATACTCAACATTAAGGGGTTTGATGGACTGGTGTGGTATGAGTATTAATTTAAATGGGCATGATTGATAAATATAATATAAGCAATACAATCTCATAGCTATCATACATCAGCAAAATTTCACCGGAAAATAATACTTAGTTTTTTTATTGACACAGCCAAAAATCACAGGTAACTTTGTCATTTTATATGTCATTTTAACATCTGAATTATAGCCTATTATGATTTTAAACTCTCATATTCGGCAGACTTTATTCCTAAGAAACTTAATGCTGTTGGGGGTATTTACTACAATGAACTTTTGCAGTTTGGATGATGATCTTGTTAAAGAAGTAAAACCATTTCAAGTAAAACTAATTAATGAATATAAATTAGATAAAGTCGGCTGCTATTATAACAATATGCCCTATTATAATGCTTATACCAAGACAAGAATCCGGGTTAAGTCATATTCAGGGACACTAGAGTTAAAGAGTGATGAAAGATACTTTCTTCAGTATTCAGTTACATTAGGTCTGTATGACAAAGCTGAGTTTATGGAAGTAATATATTCTGAAAAATTCGAAGATGAAGGTAAATATTCATTTGATTCTAAGTTTATTGAGGGAAGTTTCACTAATCCAACTGGTCATTCTGGAAACATTCATTTCAATACCTCAAAAGAACACCACCAAGATTGGAGTGTTAAATACCGTACTTCATTTCAAAAATCCGATCTACCTATGATACTTATTATGGATTCTTTCAATAGGAGTCCAGAGGGAGTTCATTATCTAGAATGGATTGAAATTGAGAAATAATGATATCAAAGAACTTATTATCAGTAATACTTGCCATTATTATCTTACTCAATGGATGCTCAGGTTATAAGGAAGTTATAAAATCTGAAAATAGTATGCGTAATGCCAAAGAAGTGTATCTCTACTTTAATAAAAACTACTATAAACTTCATGAAATTATTGACTTTGAAACATATTATTCAGCCAAAGCAATTAAAATTGATAAGCTAACGCCACAATGGAAAAACCTTACGATTTATTCATATGACATGACAATTGTTGAACGAACAGACAACCTATTATCTATAAAAATTAATAAAACCGGGATTTATAAATATTCCAAAACACTCAAGGATGCAGACAAGACAATTTCAATTATAGGAACGATTATTATTGTAGCAATTATTATCACGGCAATAGTTGCGAATGAGGTCAATAACATGGAGGTTAATCCATTAAATAGATAAGTAATGATTGAACCAATCTACAGCGAATTCGATTTATCACCCGTAATTAATGTCTTAAACGAGCAAATTCATGAAATCGAATTCCGATTAATAAATAATGATACCGACCGTAAAGCTAGTCGTGAAAAGCTTAGGGGAAGGATTGAAGGTATTAAGAGGGGGATTGGGGAGGTAAAAAGGTTTGCTCAAAACACATCACACTTCTTGAATTAACACCCTTGATTTCAAAGCGTCAATGTCGTAACTTTCATCTTGATACCAGATATTATAGAACTTAAACAAAATATCATGAAACGATGTGGTTTATTCATTTTAAGCGCTGTATTAGCAATTGTATTTTCCTGCCAAACCCAAGAAGGTAAAGACCAATACTGTAAATCATCAGATGGTGTAAAAATCTGTTACACCGAATATGGTCAAGGTGAAGAATTAATCGTACTCATACATGGATGGTCATGTGATAAATCATACTGGAGTAAACAGGTTGATTACTTTAAACAAGAATATCATGTTGTAACTATTGATCTTGGTGGTCACGGAAAATCTGGATTAAATAGAGATAACTGGACAATGTCAGCTTATGGGGATGATATTAACTCGGTGCTTAAAAAAATGGACTTTCAAAAAGCGTACTTAGCTGGTCACTCAATGGGTTCAGATGTTATCTTGGAAGCAGCTAATAAATGGGGTGAGAATAATATTGAACTGTTTTTAGTGGACAGATTTAATGATACTCCAATGCCATGGATAGGTGAAAGCTTTGATAATTTTTTACAGCCATTCAAAGATGATTTTGTAACTGCTTCCTCACAATGGATAAAACAGGTAATGTTCGTGCCAGAATCTGATCCTGAATTAATTGAGTGGATAGCTAAAGATATGTCACAAGCTGATCCAAAAGTAGCATTATCGGCAATGGAGAACTTATTTAGTAACGATTACACTCCAATTATCAATCAATTAAAACAAAGGCATATACCAATGACATTAATTAATTCCGATTACCAACCATTAAAAATTGATAATCTTCAGAAGGTAGGCTTTGAAGTTGTTACTATGTCAGACTGTGGTCATTTTGTAATGATGGAGCAACCAGAAACTTTCAATAATATACTAAAGGGGATGATTGAAAAATATGATGAATCGGACTTAATTGTAGAGTGATGAACAAAACTATCAAATATGCATCAGGACACAAATGTGAAAGCATAGTTTTTGTCTATTCAGGTATGCATCGCTTCTTAATTAGAAACCAGTTACCTAAATTTTATTGACATTTGGTATAGGCAGCTTTAAATTTGACATTTATTCATCATATGAAAATTATCAGCTATACTATAGCCATATTTTTGATATTTGAATCTTGTAATAAAGATGTCGAAATTGTAGATGAGTCAAAACCTTTTTATTTTCATTACAAAACGGGATTATTTTGGGTCGAACTTACATTTCATGACAATTATTATAATAGCTTTCAATTTCCGATAGAAGGGCATCGATTTAGTATACCCAAAGGAGAAATAACAATTGATTCGGTTGGCAATTATTATTTAAACTATAAGTTTGAATTGCTATATGATCATGGGTATGGAATTCCTAAAGATACGTTAGAAAAATTTACATTAAATGAGAAGGGAACATTTACTTTTACTAAGAATTATCATCAGCGTGACAAGAGTAACTGGAATAGTTCAGATTACTTCACTGGAGTAATATATTTTAATCCAGATAATAGTTCAACATCATGGAGTAGTTCTTATTACAGTAGTCGTTACAATTTTGATTTAAACAATACACCTATCCGAGATGGTGAACTCAAAACACACTGGAGGTAATGAATTTCAATTAAAATAATCAGTTTAATAGAATACTCTAATTGACTTCTTCTGTAAAATAAGAAGAAGGTAAGTTTACATATTGACCTTCTCCCAAAACGTAGAGTTTTAATAGGACTGTAAATAGTCACCAGACCAATTTTAAGCACAAATAAAGGCACTATTGAAGCAAATAAAGTGCAATACCAGAATACTATTACAAAGTCATATTTGACCCCATAGGTGCTGAGAAAATGATTGCCCTAGTATTGCCAAATGAGAAGAGTAGTCAACCTCTACAAAAATTTGTAGTCACGGTAGATCATGTGGAATCCATAACTGGTATTGACTTCTTTTCAGGTCTTGAGGATTCGATTGAAAATCAACTGGAAGCTAGTTCCGATGCTTCATTGTGGACGTTTACTTCCCATAAATCAACCTACAAAACCGAGAGTTCGAATGAACCAACAAGTAAGCAATGTCTTGGGGTTAGGTGCAAGAATAAGACTACCAATGCAAATGGACATTGTCACGTGCACCAAGGGCAAGCATCGGGTGCGGTTAAAAAGATTGAAACAAAAACCACTCATAGCGGTCGATGTCAGGCAACCACTCAAAAGGGGACGCAGTGTAAAAGAAATGCTTCATCGGAGAGTCGATATCGCTGGCAGCATCAATAACGGATAATTAACATTACAAATTTCTCATTTTCGATATTTAAAAAGGGTGATAACATTCTGTTATCACCCTTTGTATTTAATTGGTTTTGAAGTCATACCAACACTTCCCCATAGATTGAAGTTACATCTTTCTCTTCAGCAAACACCGTACATCTAACTAAATCGTCCTCATATCGGTCTAGCATTTCCGGTTCACCATCCAACCTTTCATATTCGCCATTCTCGAACGTTTTTAAGGCTTCCAATATCATTTTCTTAATATTGTCATCCACGACATAGATGTATGGTGAAATGGTCTTATTTTCCCTCTTGTTGATGTAAACCTTCTTACCTCTCAATAATACCATGTCAAATGAATATTCTTCATCTTCTTTGACCTTTACTGCTGAATATTGAAGTGTAAATTGTGAACGTAGTTCTGTGCCATTTAACGTGGTTGGCTTAATTTGGGGGTGGTGGATAATATAAAATTGACGGGGTCTGGCTAGGTTTGTTATTATTTCTATTGGGGTCATAGAGTTGGGTTTAATTTGGGGTTGGTGGTGTGGCTACAATATTTTTTTCATATCAATAAACTCATAAAACAACTTTTTATTTGCATCACACCATACACCATTAATCTTACCTACATCTCTTTGCTTTATAACATCCTTTACATATCCTACCGCTTTTAATGGGTATTTAACTATGTCATAGTACTTAATATGGGGACGAAGTGAGGTAGTAGTTGCAATGAGAAGATTACGAATTTCTCATTTCAACTTCAACACGCACATTATCAGGCAACGCATCTTTAATTATATTATTCTTCAGTAAATAATCAATAACATCATCACGAAGAAGTTCTCCCGCATCAATTTCACCCTTCTTTAGAGGAACTTCCAAAATGAATTCATTATTTTCCTTATTATATATCCTAATTATTATTTCCTTTTTCTTTTTCATGTGTATTATCTTTAAAATAATGACTCCCAATCACATCCTTAGTAACCTGAATGTAATGCTCCATACTAACCAAATCGTTACCTACTACCTCTGCAATTATATGTATGGGAATACCCTTATTTAAACTATGAGTAATAAAAATTCTTTTTGCGATATGACTACTCATCCATTTATATAAAGGTCTTTTGTCCTCTTTACGTTTATTACCTTGCTTTCTTTTCTTTATATAGGGTTCATCCAAATTGGCTTCCTTCCCAATTATTTTCAGCTTAGCATTAAAACCAACGATACTAATTTTAGGTAGGTTATAATTATACTTTTCAAGAATTAGTCTAGCCTTCTTTATTATTGGCACATTTACGTCATTTCCAGTTTTTTCTTGATTTACACTCCAAAAGTTATCTTTTATTTCAGACTTGCTTAAACACTGAATATCTTTAAACCTCTGACCAGTATAACAAGCAAACAAGAATAAATCCTTAACCTTTTTCAAACCCGCATCCTCCAAAGTAAGATTTTCAACAATTACCAGTTGTGCTTCTGTTAAAATAGTATTATTTCTATGATTGATCACATTTGGCGGATCAAATTTTAACGTAGTATGATCAGAATCAAATTTACGAATCACACTCTTAACTACCCTTACTTTCTCCTTTATAGTTGAATTTAGACGCCCATTATCCAGAAAGTACTCAACAAACTCGTCAAAATGATGGTTATTCCATTTATGAATATCAATGCGACTCAGATTACATTTCTTTAAAGCTTCTAAACAGCTTTTAATATTAAGCAATCGCACATCGGTAAGTTTATTCCGATAGTCATACAAATGATTATCAAATAACACTTCAATGGTGTCTTTCTCAACATATGATATTTTAGCCTTTGTTATATCTTTAACAACAACATCACCTAATTTATCAACAATCGTTTGTGTTGGATAATATTCCAAATAAATATTTTCTATATTCTCAAGAATAATATTGATGTCACCTTTAAAGTGTTTTAAACTTTCTATTTCAGGAGTACGGTTAATAATCTTCTGACATTCAATCTGAATAACATCTAATACTTTGTTGAAGGTTGAGTTTTTTATGTAACTTCTATTCTTTTGTTTGTCCCAATTATCAAATGTTATTCTTAGATTTGGGATAACAAACTGAAGACGTTCACCAGAATGGTTAATTTTTAAGCTAATACGGCTATCTAATTTTTCTGGCTTACGGGTATCTTTTAAATTAAATTTTATGCTACTCATTATTCATAAGTCTATGGGAACAAATATAACAAAACTGGGAACAAAAACAGTTAAATGTTCCCAATTGAAAATATTTCACCTTTATTAATCAGATTGTTACTATTAATTTATATTTTTGATAAAATTATAAAACCATTTTATAAATCATTCAGATATGCTTAAGAATATTTTCCTACTGATTTCGCTAGCTCTTGTTTTTAGCTCATGCATTGTTTCAAAAAAGAAGTACGATGCTCTATTAATTGAAAAGAATCAGTTGGCTGACTATCTATCGGACAAGACCAAGGAGAACAAAGAGCTGGAAGGCAATCTGAACCAAGCAATTTCAGATTTCGAACTAATGAAAAACGATTTTGGAAAGAGCAACTCTTTACGTTCCGATGAAATTGCAGACTTGATGATTAAAGTTACAAAGCTCGAAGATGAGAGCATTGCTCTTAATACTAAGTTTAACGAAACCTTAGGCAAGTTTAAAGCCAAAGAGAAAGCGGGCTATTTAGCTGAAGAGGATTTAAAAAATTCTCAACGCATGATATCAGCATTGAAAAGAGATACGGCAAGCCTGCATTACTCTATACAAATGGCTAAAGACAGAAGCAGTAAACTACAAGAAGAACTTATGGCTTCGAAGAAGAAGTTAAGCGAAACGGGTTTGGCAAAGGTTGACTTGGAGAAAGAACTTGAAAATCAGACCAAGTCGATAAAAAACATGGAACAAAAGCTAATTAAAAGCCAGCAAAATATTTCAGAAGTATCAAAACTATTTATTGAGCTTCGCAAAGAACTACTAACAGCTAAATCGAACAATCA
This sequence comes from Carboxylicivirga fragile, assembly GCF_050589805.1. NCBI lineage: Bacteria > Pseudomonadati > Bacteroidota > Bacteroidia > Marinilabiliales > Marinilabiliaceae > Carboxylicivirga > Carboxylicivirga fragile. Next base: position 21,809 of record NZ_JBNGOY010000020.1, read on the forward strand.
ACCATTAGATCCCAATAAAAACAGCAACATCAATAAGATAGCCAAGCAACTAGGACATTATTAGAAATACATCAAACTTAAAATAGTAACCGTTACAATCATATATAAGATGGTTAGTGGAAATCCAATTTTAAAGAAATCCTTAAAATTATAGCCTCCAGGCCCATATACCATCAAATTGGTTTGATAACCAATGGGAGTAATAAAATTGGCCGCTGCTGCAAAAGAAACAACTAATACAAAAGGCATTGGATCGAATCCAAGATTTTTAGCGGCTGTAACAGAAATTGGAAATAAGATGGCGACGGCAGCCTTGTTTGTAATGTAAGCTGCCAATACAGAGGTAATAAGGTATATTCCTATCAATAAGGAAACCCTGCCAAAAGGTAGAAAAACAGAAATAACAAAATTAGCAATCATATCCGCCACTCCCGTTTTCATCATGGCTGTACCCAATGCTAGAGAGAGAGCTATGATTACACCTAAATTATAATCAATACTCTTAGGCAAATCCTTTGCCGACACTACCTTCAGCAAATTGATCATTGCCAAAACAATTAATAAACCAAGGAAGAGTGGTACCAATTTTACAGCAGCTAAGAAAATAGCCAACAAGGTGCCTCCAAATAAGGCCCAAATCTTGTATCGCTCCGGTTTACGCAATTCTTTCACACGAGATATCACATAGAAGTCGATCTGATTTTGAATGTGTGAAGTAAAATTATCACCAGCTAACAACAACAGTACATCACCCGCTTTTAATTTCAAATCATCTATAGCACCTTTAATTCGTTCTCCATTTCGATGAACTGCGAGTAATGCAGAATCATAATTACCTCTAAAATAAATATCTTTTACCTGTTTAGATATCAAGGAGCTATTGTGCGATATCACTATTTCAACAATTTGTGATCGTTTCAACTTCGACATCATCCCCACCGACGGCACAACCAGATCACTGGTATCGGCTAAAAGTCGAGCAATATTAGTATGATCGCCAGCAAAGCGCAATAAATCACCCTCCTCCAAAACAAAATTACCTTCACGAATTTGAAAGATCTCTTTTCCACGACAAATCTCCACAACCAGCAATCCATATTTACCTTTAATATCAACGTCTTTAAGCACCTTTCCAATTAAACTCGACTGGTTCCTAACTTCCGCTTCAACAAGGTAAGTTCGTTCCGACTCCTTAAAAACGTCAATTACCGTAGTCCGATTTGGCAACAACCTGTAACTAAAGAAATACAAATACAAGAATCCAAGAATTAACATAGGGAAACCCACCCAAAAGAAATCAAACATCTCCAATTGCCTCATACCTGGAATGATGTCCTGATCATTTACCATACCACCTACAATTAAGTTGGTAGACGTTCCAATTAAAGTAACACAACCGCCAAGAATAGCAGCATACGATAAGGGAATTAATAATTTGGATGATGGTACATTATTACGCTTACTCCACTGGTGTACATAGGGCATCATAACCGCAACCAAAGGTGTATTATTCAAGAATGCTGAAAAACCACCAACCCATAGCATCATTCGGAGTAAAAAGCTCTTATACGTGGATGAAACAGGAAAAATACGTGCAAAGAATATTTCAATAACGGATGTTTGCCGAATGGCATCCCCCAAGAGTAATAACATAATAATGACCGCAACCTGTTCATTTGCAAATCCCGCCAGAATCTCCGAAGGTGTTAAGATTCCAAACACACCCAATGTCATTACTGCTATAAAAAATGTAAATGCCGCCCCCATCAATTCCTTGTATAAGGAAATCAATATGAAAGCAATCACCACAAAAACTATAATAACATCAAAATGCTGCATGTGTATGGGGTCAAATAATATGCTTATTTTTGTCAATTGCTTAAACAAACGCAAGCCAAGCAAAAATATGAATTAATAATGAATATTCGAATTTTAGTGAGATTACATGAGCGTTTGTTATTTATCCAGCATTGTTAGACACATTTATGAAACGAGCCATGAGAATTGCTTCACACACATGTGCATGATTTATTTTGGCAAGTTCCATGTGGCAACAAAGAACAAAATACAAACACATGAATCGAAAAATAGAATTATTAGCTCCAGCAAAAAACCTCGAATGCGGCGTTACAGCCATTAATCATGGTGCAGATGCTGTATATATTGGTGGTCCAGGTTTTGGCGCAAGAAAACAAGCCGGTAATTCCGTTGAAGATATAGAAGAACTAATCAAACATGCTCATCTCTTTAATAGCAAAGTATATATTGCCATTAATACTGTGCTGTACGATAAAGAATTGAAAACGGCGCAGGAGTTGATTCATCAAATGTATCAGATCGGAGCCGATGCCATTATTATTCAGGATATGGGTCTATTAGAAATGGAACTACCTCCCATTCCAATTCATGCAAGTACACAAACCGATAATCGAACAGTAGAAAAAGTCAAATTTCTGGAAGAAGTTGGGTTTGATCAAGTGGTTCTTGCCCGTGAATTAAGTTTAAATCAAATAAATAAGATAAGCTCAAAAACAAATGTACCATTAGAATACTTCATACATGGTGCACTTTGCGTTTGCTACAGTGGCCAATGCTATATGAGTGCAGCTATTAATGGGCGCAGCGCAAACCGTGGCGAATGCGCCCAACCTTGTCGATTAAAATATTCATTAAAAGACAAAAACGGCAAACTTATTTATAAAGACAAACACCTTTTATCATTAAAAGACCTGAATCAAACAAAAAATTTAGAACACATTATAGATGCCGGAATAACATCGTTTAAAATTGAAGGGCGCTTAAAAGATAAAGACTATGTTGCCAATATAACAGCTCATTACCGCCAGCAGCTAGACCAAATTATTGACAAAAGAAGTGACTTGGTAAAAGCCTCAAGCGGCAGAAGTATAAGTAAATTCAGTCCCGAACCACAAAAAAGCTTTAATCGTGGGTTTACTCATTATTATTTAAATGAAAGAAGTGATAAACCTTGGTCGATTCACACCCCTAAGGCTTTGGGAGAAAAGGTAGGGCGCATAACGCATATTGAAAATAAACATTTCGAAATAGATACAAACTTAACTCTTCACAATGGTGATGGGCTTTGCTTCTTAAATAAAAAAAAGCAATTATCTGGTTTCAATATCAATACAGTTAATGGAAAACAAATAGTTCCAAACCAAATGAATGGTTTATCAAAAGGTCTTGAACTATACAGGAATCACGACATTAGTTTTCAGCAAGAAATAAATAAAAACCAAACGGTACGCAAAATTAACATAGACCTCTCGCTAGTTGAAACTAACAAAGAGCTAACTCTCAACTTATGTGACTCTGATGGCCTTATCAGTTCCAACACACTAGATATTTCAGATGCAGAATTGGCGAAGGATGCAAACAAAACATTAACTCAAATAGAGAAACAATTATCAAAATTTGGCAACACACCTTTTGAAGTAAATAATCTTAGTATCGAATTCGACAACACTTGGTTCGTACCAATGTCGCAGCTCAATCATCTTAGACGAGAATTATGCGAACAACACATCTCAAAGCGCATTCGATTATACAAAAGAACAGAAAGAGCAATAAGTCCTAACAACATTCCTTTTCCAACAAAAAAAGTGGACTTTAAAGCAAACATCACAAATCAAAAGGCTAAAGAATTTTACGAGCGACACGGCGTTACATTAAGTGATTGGGGGTATGAAAAATCAGCCCCTCACTCTTCTATTGAAGTAATGAGTACCAAGCATTGCATACTATACATGGAAGGCAAATGCTTAAAAGAACACCCGGAAGCCAAAGGTTTACTTCCTCTCACACTATTTAATGAGAAAGACAGTTACCATCTCGCCTTTGATTGTCAAGCGTGTGAAATGAAAATAATAAAGGCATAAAAAAGGCCGATTTCCAAAGATAGAAACCGGCCACTATTTTATTCAGACAATCAACTTTTTCACCAATCTAAACTAACTTGAACGCCAGCTTTCATCCATCTTCCAGGTTGTGGAACATTTCCTAAATCATAATAATGCGTATCAAATAAATTATTAGCATCAATAAATACTTTGTATTTCTTCTCACTCCATTGCAAACGAAGATCGGTTAACCAGAATGGCTTATAATCTACAATATCCATTGATGGGTATGATTCATAAGAACCTTGCCTATCCTGATATATTGTCTTTACCGATAAACTTAACTTCTGAAACACACTCACATTTAGGCCAAGTGTCACTTTATTCTTTAGATAATCAAGCAAATAGACAGATTCATAATCCGCAGGCACATCCCCATTAGCTTGATCAAGATATGAATAACCTACTTCAAAATAATTTAATAGAATATCGCCAAATAATGCATCAAAGTCTAAACGGCCATCAACCTGAAAACCAAACGTATTAATATCAGATAAGTTTCTTGGTGTATATGTTGCTTCACCACCAGCTTTACCCCAATCAATTACATTGTCTGCTTTTCGGAGATACATACTAGTTTGACCAGTTATCCAACTCCTTGATAACCTAAGGCCTCCTTCATATGTCCATGCCTCACCTGGCTTTAACTCAGGATCCCCTTCTGCAATAGGACCATCGTAAAACAAATCAGTAAAAGTAGGTAAATTCAAAGCTTTATTAGCACTAGCAAAAACTTTAACATTATCATTAAACCAATAACTGGCATCAATACCTGGGAAAAAATCAACTTTAAATCCTAATGATGAATTCCAATTCATTAATACTCCTGCGGAAACAGAAAAACGATTATAAGTGTAAACATGCTCAATGAAAGATGAGGCATTATTTCGGTGATATGATTTGTCGAACTGTGCATCATGTCCTGGCACATCAATTGGGTTTGCCATTAAATTACCCAAATTATTACTCCAGACATTTTCTCCACGCATCTCTCCACCCAAAGAGGTAGTTCCTAAAAACCAAGGCATCGAAGCATTAACACTTGCTCCATAAACATCAGTTAAGTGATGATTATCATAGAAGCTTGGGTCCTCTTTTTTAAGCATATAACGATCTTGATGTCTTCTCCAGTATAATTTAGGCGAAACCTTAACAATAGATCCTGCCGTTAAAGCGACAGAAGCAAATGTTGTTTTATTTGTCTCGAATTGATTAGGAAAACTTGCTGGATAAAAAGAATTGGCTCCGAATTCCTTTTTGCTTTGTCCTAGCTGAAAATCAAGCTTCTCATGTCCAAAATCTAATTGACCTTGGTAAAATAAACTATGACCTTTAAAGTCAGTATTATGGATATAGCCATCGCTTGAGGCAATATCAGCAGCTACATAACTTTTTAATATACCAGTGTTAATGGTAGAATTGGCAGCAACATTGTAGAGCCCATGTTCGCCTGCCATGGCATTTACGGTAAGATTATCATTCTTTTTTGAGCCAGTCACAAAATTTATGGCTCCACTAAAAGCTCCTGGCCCATATACACGAGCACCAGGTCCTTCCAATATTTCAACACGCTCAATGCTTTGCATGCTGACGGGTAGATTTAAACTAAGGTGACCTGTTTGCGGATCAGTAACATTAATGCCATTAAACAGAATCATCACCTGGTCGAATGAGCCGCCTCGAATACTCACGTCGGCCTGAATACCTAGCGGGCCACGTTGGCGAACATCTACATTTAAAGCATAACGTAACAAATCCTGAACGCTATGCACTGGCAGGGATTCAATCTCCTTTCTGGAAATAACATGTAGAACGCGTCCCACCTCGGAGTAAACCGCTGGCGAACGACGAGCCGAAACCTCGACCTCCTCAAGATTTATTTTCTTATTTATCGAAGCAGTATCCGTTTGTGCAAAAGTTTGCTTCATACCAAACAAGCAAAAATAAGCCGCCATTAAAGTTCCTATTTTCAGCACTCGGTTTAAACTATTGAATATGGCATAGTTGTTGCCTTTCCACTGCTTAAAACACATCACATTCACACTAAAAAAATTATTCTTTTTCATCATTAAAAAATTAAAATTATAAGAAGCCGCAAAGGTAAAAAAAAAGGAAAGCTGCACATGGTTATTAACCGTTAATTAGAGACTTATTCTACGACATTAAACCATGCCAGTGTTCTTTGCATTCAACTCGTTTAAGGATTATTTTAAAACCCCTTTATTTTTGATTAAATTAGCCTGCTATAACTGGTAAGAAACATGATACACACAACACATAATTCACTGATTTCCATATTAACCTTTCTTTTTATATGCATTGGGGCAAGCGGGCAAGAATATTCAAAGAATGAAAATGGCTATGGCATCAAAGAAAAAATAGAGATTGAAGCGGATGGAATTAAGCTGCTGGAATTAAAAAATCAACACGGAAATATTACAATTGAAGGTTGGGACAAAGAAAATATTGAAATACATACACTGATCAATGTTAACTCACCAGGACCAAATGGAGCCGAAGAAGTGCTTGATTTTATTTCTATTCAACGTGCCCAACTAGGAGAAAAATTAATATTTCGCACTCAATTTGATGAAGAGTTTTTCTCAAATTACCCATTCAACATCGAATACCACATTAAACTGCCAAGTCGATTAAACCTAAAAATTAAAAATAAACTTGGTGATATAATCATTCAAAACATTCTTGGCCAAATCATTCTTGATCAATCATATGGCCGTTTACATTTGCTTCAATCAAATAATTTAATTCAGCACGAACTTAAATTGAATTTTATTGAAGCTTTGGTTGAAAAAACAAACGCTGTTAATGGCACTTTTTCGAATTGTACTTTTAGTGCAGACAGCTTAATTCAACTCGATGCTGAGAGTGAATATTCGATGCTAACAATAGAAAATAGCGCAAGAGCAGATATTAAATCATTTACAGACAGAATACAACTCAACAATTGCGACAGTGCAACAGTACAGGGTAAGCAGTTAATCGCTCAATGCACAAATTTAAATAGCTACGGCCATTTTGAGATAAATAATGGCTTGCTAAATATCGACCTAAAAGAAAGTATTAAGCAATTAACGGTTTCAAATCAAAATGTCAACACAAGCATTAAAGTACCTGGCTCTTTAAGCTATCATTTAAATGGAGAAGTTACTAGTGGTAATTTTTCCCATCCCAATGCATCGTTGCTACGATTAATTAAAGAATACGATAAATTATCATTTTCCGGAAAAATTGGCAGCGACGAAATAGTCACTTCTGAGTTTATCTTATTTAACGAACATTCCGATTTAAACATTCAAAACAAATAACTATGTCAGCAGCCGACCATATTTTTAAGTTAAGAAGTTATATGGGCTCACTAGGAGTTGATGCCTATATTATTCCGAGCAGCGATCCACATTTAAGTGAATATATTGCAGACCACTGGAAGTTTAGAGATTGGCTTTCGGGCTTTACTGGCTCGGCAGGCACTTTAGTTGTTACAATGGAAGGTGCTGGTTTATGGACTGATTCACGCTATTTTCTTCAAGCCGAAACACAGCTGGACGAAGCTGAGATCACCTTATTTAAAATGGGGGAAGCTGACACGCCGGATTATAAAGATTGGCTAAGCGTGGAATTACACTCAGGAAGTGTTGTTGGCATTAACGGTAAAATGATAACCGTAAATGCTTATCGCGAATTGGCCAAAACACTAAAAAAAGTTGACATACGTCTGGATGGCAGACTTTCACTTGAAGATGAAGTTTGGGAAGGACGCCCTCCAATTCCGGAAGATGGTATTTTTGAATTAGAAACTAAATATTGTGGTGTCAGTCGAAAAGAGAAAATCCAATTCATAAGAAAGTTGATGAAGGAAAAAGGCGCTACACATTATGTGATTGCGGCTTTAGACGAGATTGCCTGGTTCTTAAATTTCAGAGGAACTGATGTCTCATTCAACCCTGTTTTCCATTCCTATCTGATCATAACTGAAAATCAGATTAATCTGTTTATTGATCCACATAAATTAACTTCTACCTTAGGTAAACAGCTAACTAGCGAGGGAATTAAAATATTCTTATACAACGATTTTTATGCCTTCATAAAAGACATGTTACAAGATTCAATAATTCTTGTAGATCCAAATCGTGTTAACAGTTCTGTTTTCAGTCACCTCCCATCGCAAGCTGCAAAAATTGAAGAAGAGAGTTTGATAAACCAATTAAAAGCCATTAAAAATCCTACGGAAATAGATAACATTCGTAAGGCAATGGTTAAAGATGGGGTGGCTGTAGTGCAGTTCCTTCACTGGTTAGATAGCGCTATTGGTAAAGAATATATTGATGAGTATTCTGCAGCAAAGAAACTGAAATCATTTAGAAAGCAACAAGAAAACTATCAAGGCGATTCGTTTAATTCCATAAGTGGTTATGCCGGCAATGGCGCTATTGTTCACTATTCTGTTGAAAAAGATTCGGCAGCAGAACTTAAACCTCAAGGATTTTATCTGATTGATTCAGGCGGTCAATACCTCGAAGGAACAACTGATATTACTCGCACAATAGCACTTGGCGAATTAAGTTCGGATGAAAAGAAAGATTTCACGCTAGTATTAAAAGGACATATAGCCCTCGACAAAGCAACTTTCCCACAAGGCACACGTGGTGTTCATTTAGATATTTTAGCTCGTCAGGCACTTTGGAGTCAAGGCTTAAATTATGGACATGGCACCGGACATGGTGTTGGCCACTTCTTGAATGTGCATGAAGGCCCACAAAGCATTCGTCCACAAGACAATGGAGTTGAGTTGAAGGCGGGCATGATTACTTCGAATGAACCAGGGATTTATCGAGAGGGCAAACATGGAATTCGTATCGAAAACCTTATTCTTTGCAATAAGGCCTTAAGAAGCGAATTCGGTAATTTCATGAATTTCGAAACACTTACACTTTGTCCTATTGACTTAAATGCCGTTGATACAAACCTACTTACTGATGAGGAGAAGATCTGGTTAAACGATTATCATTCAAAAGTGAGAGATTTGCTAGAACAGCAACTTGAAGGTGATGTAAAAGAATGGTTAAAATTAAAAACTCAATCCATCTAATTACATGCTTTCAATCTGCATTCCGGTATACAACTACGACCTTCGTCCTTTAATAACTGAATTAATTAATCAAGCCAGGGTTATAGATTTAAACATTGAAATAATTGTATATGACGATGGTTCTGACCAAAGTTTTAAGAATCTATTTGCAGAATTAAAAACTATAAATGAAGTTCGGTATTATGAAGCAGCAGAAAACATAGGATGCGCCGCCACACGAAATCAAATGGCGGTTTGGGCTAAGTTTTCTAATATACTTTTTATAGATAGTGATTCTGCTTTGCCAAAAAACTACCTTAAGAAATATCAACCATTATTAAAAAGCGACATTTTAATAACTTATGGAGGACGTGTGCACCCCATAAAGTTACCGTCGGCAGATAAATCCTTAAGATGGAAAGTTGGTAAAAAAAGGGAAGATTTTAACGCTGAACAAAGGCGAATTATTCCCAACAAAAGTTTTATGTCCAACAATTTTCTGGCTAAAAAAGAACTATTTGATAAAGTTAGCTTTAACGCAAGCATTAAACGATCGGGGCATGAGGATACAATGTTTGGTATTGAGCTTGAAGAAAAAGGAATATGCATTAATCACATTGATAATGCTGTCACACATATTGGTCTGGAGAGTAACGATGAATTCATATTAAAAAACAGAAACCGACTAGAAACCTTAAAACTCATAATGAGTGTTAAGCAAAACAACAAGCTGGTAAAAAAAAGAATAAAAATTATCAAGTATTATGAACTTAGCAAGTTGGCAGGCTTATTGCCTATCATTAGATTTGCATATCGAAAAACCAATAAAGCAATTGAAAAATCAATGCATTCAAAGAGTCCAAATTTGTGGCTGTTCGATTTTTATAAATTAGGTTATTATTCAACACTTTGATCAGAATAACAGAAATTACAATCATGAATATAAAATACATACCCCTCTTATTCATACTACTTATTGCTACATTTAGTAGTAATGCACAAGGCCATAATATTAATGTATCAGTAAGCAATAGCAATGACACATCTATCATCTTAGGTTACCACTTTAACAAACAGATGTTAGTGCAAGATACTGCCTATATCAATCCTGAAGGCGGTTTTACTTTTGAAGGTAATGCCCCTTTAAAACAAGGCATTTATGTTATATATCTCAATAGCGAAAAACTATTTGATGTTTTAATTGGTAAAGAGCAGAAGCTAAATATAAATATTGACGCCAACAACCTACCTCATTCCATTATAATCAACGGCTCTAATGAAAGCAGTAATTTTTTAGAATATCAAAAGTTTATTCAAACAAAACAACGTGAAGCTAAAAGCATACAAGATGTATTAAAAGCTGAAGAAGAGACTAGTAATAAAGAGAAACTACAACAACAACTTCGGGACATGGGTGATGAAGTTCAACAGAAAGCACTTCAACTCATTCAAGCCAACCCAAACACATTTCTTGCATCATTCTTACAAGGTCTTCAAGAAGTAGAAGTGCCAGAAATGAATGCTCCCGAAGGTACTGCAAACCCTGATTCTATAATACAACAGAAACGATTTGATTATTACAAAGCACATTATTTCGACAATATCGACTTTCAGGATGAACGTTTTTTACGCACGCCTTATTTCGCTAATAAAATTGAACGTTATCTGAGTCAGGCACTTGTTGTACCCGACACAATAAACAAAGGGATAGACCAGATGATAGAAAAAGCTGAAGGATGTGATGAAGTTCAAGACTATCTTATTAAATTCCTATTCAACTGGGCCAACGAAAGCAAAGTAATGGGAATGGATCGTGTAATGGTTCATGTTGGTGAAAAATATTATCTCAGTGGAAAAGCCGATTGGGCCAATGAGGAGTTTATTGCCAAACTACAAGAGCGCGTTGATAAACTCAAACCCAATTTAATTGGCAATATTGCCCCGGATTTTAAGATGGAATCAATTACTGGAGAAGTTTTTCGCTTAAGCGAAATAGATGCCTTATTTACAATTCTCATCTTCTGGGAGCCCGAATGCGGCCATTGCGAAAAAGAGGTCCCTAGATTAAATAAAGAAGTGTGGCAGAAATATGCCGATAAAGGGGTTAAAATTATAGCAATCTACACACAGCATGAAAAAGAACCTTGGCAAAAATTTATAGAAGACAATGCATTAGAGGAATGGATTCATTTATACGACCCCTATAATAAAAGTGGTTTTAGAAGTAACTACGATATTTATAGTACACCTGTCATATACATTCTTGATAAAAACAAGCAAATCAAAGCCAAACGACTAGCAGCTGAACAGATTCCAGGATTTCTGGACCATTATTTAAAGTTATTGTAAATGAAGATCTTATTTTTAAATATAGTTGTACTTTCATTGATTTCATTATCAGCCTGTAAGGACCACAGTAAGGAACTTCCTGCGCCTACGGTTTACTTGGATATGCCGGAGGGTGGTTTTGATATTGATAAGGACAGTACATTAGTAATTATTCCAAAAATCACCTATGATGAAGGATCTAATTATGAATGGATACTAGATGAAGAGCTTGTTCAAACAGAACGTGACCTGGTATTTGAAGACCAAATTTTAGCTACTTTCAATTATACCTTTACGGTAACGACTTCGGCAGGATCGGATCAAATGGAAATTCCGGTTCACAATCTTGACATTGTAACTTTCGATGATTTTGAGAATCTTAACGACGATGGCTATAATAATCAAGCTGATGGAGGGTATTTTGTATTTGATCACATTGAGTTCAGTAACCACAACCCCGATGCTAATATTGAAACCTGGAGTGGTTTTGCCGTAAGTGATAATACGGATAAAATAACCGGTGATGCATCAAATCAATTTAGTGTTTACAATTCATCCGGTGCCGATGACTCAAAGCTATTTTCTGTATTCAAAGAATCAGAGAGTATAAATCACCACATTCGTTTTAGCGACGGAAAAAGTCATGCTATTAAATCGATAGAAGTTAACAATACAACGCTTGCCTATATAAGCATGAACCAATTCTTCGAGAAAAAGGAAGATAAAGATTTCTTTTTATTGACCATTACAGGATACGACGAAAGCGGAGCAACTACCGGAGTAGTTGAATATTATTTAGCCGATTATCGTTTTGAAACCATAGCCGAAAGACAAATTATTTCATCCTGGTCAACAGTTGACCTTGAGGATTTAGGCAATGTGGTTTCCATTGGGTTTAAATTGACTTCATCAATTAATGACCTTGAAGAAAACCAGATACCTTCGTATTTCTGTCTCGACAACTTAAAGGTTAAATCTTAGAAATATTACCTAATTAACAACATACGCTCGGTTGATTGCTCAACAGCACCCTTAAATACAACAATGTAGAGGCCACTACCTGCATTAGCGGGTAATTTTAATTCGCCTTTTTGTTCGCCATCTCGTGTGTAATTTATTAAAAGCTGCCCGTTAACAGTATATACTTCAACCGATCTTAAATCCTCAATATTTGTTTGATACTTCAAGTAACCATTACGAACAGGATTTGGACTAATTGCTGTAAAACCTGGGCTTTCAACATCAGTGCTACATACTTCGGTTGACAAACTCATATCAGAACCTAGGAAATCAAACCAATAAGCCCCATAATCATCTTGTGGATGTAAAGTACTAAAGGCTTTCCATGTTCCATTGTCTTTGATAAATGCTTTATTGCAAGGCAAAGCAGCACCCGACTCAATCACATTATAAAGAGAAAATGTATCTACTGAACTAGGGTTATTTAACTCTATGCCAATAAAAAATGAACCATTAATGGTTAATGGATCTTCAAACTCAATCAGCGTTTCTCTTGAGTACATTGACTTTAATGTAATATTATTCTTCTCAGCCAAAATAGTTGTTGGTTCATCATTATCACTTGACCACACTTTAACATTGATGGTTTCATCCGAATTATATTTACTTTTTGCCGGCAACACGTAAACTCCATGTAACGTTGCTGAACTATATTCTGTAAATTGATGTGCAAAGGCCGAATAGTTTCGTTCGTTATTCCCTCCCCAAGAGCCTTTAAAGTTATTACTGTATAGGGTATCTGGTGCCAAACCATCAGTTAAAGAACTAATGCGTTGAATATTTCCTTCATAAAAATCGAAGCCAACCAAGTCATTTACATCTGTACCAGCTGGATCGAGCCATTTGGCCAATTGCTTAGTATCTTCCGGATGGTTATCCCATGCTCTATTAAGGCGCGCGTAATAATCGTTGTATGGATTACCACAATAAGCCTCTCCACCAGAGAGAAAGCCAATTAGTTTATCTTCCTGAGTAAATAAACCAGAGCCTGACGATCCGCCCTCAGTAACACCACTCTCCCACTCAGCCACTTCCCAATGACAATCAGCAATAAATTTTCCTCCAAATATAAAATCTTCTTCTATTGGAATAGTTTTAGTAACAGAAACTTTTTTAATATCTCCACTTGGATGATGCACAGAAAAGGCATTTTGACTTAAGTTAGTAGTCCTATCCCATCCTGCCCAATAAGGTCGATATGTTTCTGGTGGCATGCTGGACATTTCAAGTAAGGCAAAATCCATATTCTCAACATAAGCCCTCACATCAGCTCCTGATAAGGTTTGGGCATCGGTACCAGCCAGTGCTACACCACACTTTGGTGATTCAAAATTAAAGTAAAATATAATGTTTTGTGCTGTTTGATCTCCATCGATGCAATGACCAGCTGTTGCAAGATATGCTTTCCCATCATACTCAGTATTATTTACCATAGTACCTGAGCATAAATAAGAACCATGACCAATCTGTACAACCATTTTACATACCGATCGCTTTATTTCATCGGACAAACCATCATCACAGTTAACATCAATATTACAATCACCTGAATCATTAAAATCACTGAAGCGTTTCAAATAATCAAACACCCCCAAATAATCGTGATTTACTGCGCTAATTTGCAATTCATGATCATAAGCATTATAACTTTCACTTTGCAGCTCAACAATAATTTCATCACCCATAACTGGTGCTATTGCAAATAAACCTGATTGTTTATTATTTTCTTCAGTGAAAGAGCCTAGAATATGGCTCCCCTCCTTGTTATAAACAAACAGCTTAGCACCTTCTAATAGTTTAAATTTATCAAAAATCAAATTCAGACTTTTTGCACCTGCGGATTTTAATGCCAATCGCCAAACCATTTTTCCATCCAACCCTATCTCCCAGCTACCTGAATTCTTTGGTGTATAATCCACAAAAATTGCTTGAGCAAACTTTAGCGGTCCTACCTTATTCAGCTCATCTTCTCTCATTGCTTTGGCCATCGGTTCAAGATCTGCACTTAATTCAATTGATTGTAAGTTGTCATTTACAAAATCAGGAGAACCACCATGCGATACTTGCGCACTTGACCAAAAACCAATAAAAAATAACGGAAGTATTATAATCTTTTTAAGCATACAACTTTCTACAATAATATCATTAAAAGGTTTCGGAATCCACAATCATTTCTTCGCATTTGATTCTCTTTTTCGAGAAATCGATTGACCTCGCTGTACCATTCTACGAAATAATAAATAACGTTTAATGCGACCATGTTTCCCCATGCTATCATGAACCAAAGACCATGCCATTACTAAACTGGTTACAACTATGGATAATAACAGAATTCCCAATTCAAAATCATTAATACGAAACTCCTTCGGAATGGCAAAAAAGAGCAAAACAGATATTAATCCACGAGGCGCTATAAAAAACTGAGGAAAATAATCGCGTTTAAAAATGAGCTTAAAAATTAACCATCGAAAGCCATACATGCCCACTATAAAGTAAGTAGTAAGCATTAGTATGGACGGTACAAAAACACCCGCAAGCGTGATGGATATACCTAATACAAAGAAAAAGAAAGTGCGAACTACAAAAGAACTCTCTCGGGTAAGAAGCTTAAACTCACCAAGCACCTTTGTTACATTCGCCTCATCGAGAAAACGTTTTAATTTGCCACTAAAAAACAGTGTTCGATTCTCTAATATTAATCCAAACACTAAAATCATTAAAAGGGATGACAGATGGAATAGTTTACCTATGCCATAGATGAGCACTAAAACGGCAAAAAATAAAAAGAGCTTAACATCTGAGCGCATTTTCTGAAACAAGAAAATCATGGCATAGGAAATCAACACACTCAGCACTAAGGTACCACCAATATTAGAAAGTACATTAAGCCCAACCATAGTTGCACCTTGTGTATCCAGGTTTTCGACCAAAAGGTAGAAAAACATAATTCCAAGAATATCTGATATGGTACTCTCGTAAATAAGAAACTCTCGTTTTTCACGATTAAGGCCGGCAACACTTGGTATAACGATAGCACTGCTAGTTATAGCTAATGGGATTGCATAAATTACGGCTGTTAGCCAATCCATATTACCTATGAAAAACTGAATACCATAGGCTAGAAAAAAAGTATTAAAAAAAAGAGACAAGGTGGCAACCAAGGATGATTGCCAGATAATTTTAACTTTACTCCGCTTCAACTCTAAATCTAAAGCCGCCTCTAGCACTATTAGTATTAAACCAACAATTCCTAATATCTCCAATGGCAAAAACCAATCCGCTTCATTAAATTCAAAACCGATTAATTCTTTAACTGCATATCCAGAAACAATTAACAATATGACACTTGGAATATTAGTTTTACGCGCAATAACATTAAACAAATAAGAAACTATAATCACTATAGCAGCACCAATTATTAAATAATATGCATTTATACCCTCCATAACCCTTATTATATTTGGATTAAGATATAAAAAAATTGCCACAGACAAAGTCCATGGCAATCTTTACTATTTCGATTATCAATTATTATTGATACACTTTACAAGTTACTTCTCCAGAAAGAACACTCAAAGCATTATCTGCCAATGCTTTCATTTCATCCTCTCCAGGATATACTTTCATTGGAGCAATCCAATCAACCATGGCTTTAATGTATGCAATTACCGTCTTATCATGAGCAATACCTCCAGTAATTACAATACCATCTACTTCACCTTTTAAGACAGTAGCACATCCTCCAATCGTTTTAGCTATCTGATAAGCCATTGCAGTTAGGATTAACATATTATGCTCATCTCCTGCTACGGCTTTTGCTTCAACTTCATGGGCCTGATTAGTTCCTAAATGCGCAACCATACCACCTTTACCGTTCACTAACTTACGCATTTCTTCATAAGTATGTTTTCCGCTGAAACACATATCAATTAATGCACCGGTAGGCAAAGTACCTGCACGCTCAGGTGAAAATGGACCATATCCATCCAAAGCATTATTTACATCGATCACTTTTCCCTTACGGTGAGCTCCAACAGAGATACCACCACCAAGGTGAGCAACAATGACGTTAATATCTTCATATTTACGATCAATTGCTTTGGCATAATTCTTTGCTACAGCTTTTTGATTTAAGGCATGAAATACTGAACGACGTGGCATGTCAGGGTGCCCGGTAACGCGAGCTACATCTTCCAACTCATCAACCACTACAGGATCAGCAATAAAAGCGCGTGCATTAGGAATAGTTTTAGCAATATCATCAGCAATTAAACCTCCTAAGTTACTGGCATGCTCTCCTAATACTCCTTTTCGCAAATCGGCTTTCAAAGGCTCATTTACCTCATAAACACCCGACTCAATAGGCTTAACCAAACCACCTCTACCAACAATAGCATCAAAATCATCGATTTCAATATCTGCTTGAATCAGTTCGCTAAGTATGGTCTCTTTACGAAACTCAAATTGAGCTGAAATATTTTCAAACTGAGCTAATTGCTCTGATGAATGTCTCAAAGTCTTAAGAAAAACAGACTCACAACCTTGATAAACTGCAATCTTTGTTGAAGTAGAACCAGGGTTAATGACTAGAATTTTACTACAATTCATTACTTGTTCAATTTTGGGATTTTCATAAACATCCGCTCGCAAATGCAAGCGGATGGTAATATATTAAGCCATTGCGGCTAAAAGAATACTGTTGTATTTAGACTCTTCCGAATCGCTTCGGGAAGTTAATACGATTGGAGCTGTGGCACCAAGTATAACCGAGGCAACCTTTGCTTTTGCAAAGAAAACCAAAGTTTTATACAAAACGTTTCCAACTTCAATATCTGGCATTAACAACAAATCAGTATCACCAGCAACTTCACTCTTGATACCTTTATGCTTAGCACTTTCAAAACTAATTGCATTATCAAAAGCCAAAGGCCCATCAATCAGGCAATTTTTAATCTGATCACGCTGATTCATTTTTGATAGTAATGCGGCATCAAGCGTTGCTTGCATACTTTCATTCACCATCTCAATGGCACCCAATACTGCAACCTTAGGTTTTTCAATACCCATTTTATTCAGGTACCCCACTGAATTATTCACAATGGCGATTTTATCCTTCAAGTTAGGCGCAATATTCATTGCCACATCCGTAATAGCAATCAACTTATGATAGGTTTCAACCTCGAATAAAGCAAAATGGGAAAGCAAACTACCAGTACGCAGTCCCCAATCCTTGTTTAGCACACCTTTAAGTAAAACTGGCGTTGCTACTTTACCTTTCATCAAGATATCTGCCTTGTTATCATGCACCATACGCACAGCTAATTCAACAGCCTTCACATCATCCAACTCATGAATAAATGTTGCACCAGTGAAATCATAGCCTTTTTCGGCAATAATAGTCTCCGTATCAGGGCGTGATCCAATTAAAATAGGCTCAATAATATCAGCTTGAAAAGCACTATGTACAGCATCAAGCGAATGCGCGTCTTGCGAAACCGCAAGAACTAATTTCTTCTTCACCTTATTCTTTTGAATAAGGGTCTGAAGATCTGTAAGGGATTTAAACATTATTTATTGAATCTAATTAGTAATTATCGTCTTAACGGTTAGCCAATTCCTCAACAATATTTTTAGTATCAAGAGCAATTACCAACTCTTCATTAGTAGGTACTACCATAACAGTTGCACGGGCATCTTTTTTACTGATCACCTTCTCTTTGCCTCTTAATCCATTGTTTAATTCAGGATCTAACTCCAACCCAATAAACTCAAGATCTTTACAAACTCCTGCGCGAGTTACATCTGCATTTTCACCAATACCACCAGTGAAAATTAAGATATCAATACCGCCCATTGCAGCTGCATAAGAACCAATGTATTTTCTGATTCGGTAATCATAGATATCTAAACCTAGCTGAGCCGCAGCATCACCATTGTTGGCTGCATCTTCAATCTCACGCATATCGGATGAAATACCTGTTAAGCCAAGCATACCGCTGTGTTTGTTAAACAAAGTACTTGCCGAACGTGTACCAATCAACTCTTTATCCATAATATAAGTCACTGCGCCAAGATCTAAATCTCCGGCACGCGTACCCATAACCAAACCTTCAAGCGGTGTAAAACCCATTGATGTATCAACTGATTCACCATTTTTAATGGCAGCTACAGAAGCACCATTTCCAAGGTGACATGATACAATTTTTTGAGTTTTATAATCAACGCCTAATATCTCACAAGCACGCTTTGAAACATAGCGGTGACTCGTACCATGGAAACCATAACGACGAATACCATATTTCTTATATAAAGATTGAGGAATTGCGTACATGTATGCTTGCTTAGGCATAGTCTGATGGAAAGCCGTATCAAACACACCACACTGAGGCACGCTTGGTAATAGCTGACTGATAGCTTCAATACCTTTTAAGTTTGGAGGATTATGCAATGGTGCTAAATCAATACACTCTTCCATTTTACGAATCACTTCGTTGGTAATGAATACACTTGAATTAAACTCCTCACCACCATGCACCACACGATGACCAACAGCGTCAATTTCCTCAAGTTTGGTTAAACAACCATGACGTTCGCTAACCAACACTCCTAAAATATAATCGATACCTACTTGATGATCTAAAATCTCACCTTCAAGTAATACTTTTTCATTTCCTTCTTTTTGATGCTTCAAGAATGATCCTTTTAAACCAATCTTCTCAACAACACCAGCGGCCATCACGTCCCAGTCAGAGCCCGCCATGGTAAATAATTGATATTTAATAGATGAACTACCGCAGTTCAGAACTAATATTTTCATATGCCTATAAATTTGCTTTCAATTGTCTCCCGATAGCTATCGGGATGGAACTCGCCAATTTGGTCATCTTCGTGTGTGAAAACTTTCTCTCATGGCTCGTTTCATCTTTCTATTTTTATATTTAAGAATGAAACCTTCAATTTACATATAAACCTCATGCTCCATCTTATTTAAAGCTTAATTAAATTGTAATGGATTATGATTTAAATTTACCGGCTGTATCATCAGAAGCAACAATATTTCCTTCTTGATCGTAACGGTAAAAACCAACACCTACATGTGCTCCTAAACGCTTAGCACGTACAAGACGACGAACCAATGGAGAAGGTGCAAATTTTTGATTTCCAAATTCTTCATGTAGGTTCTCCATCCACTTAACAACTTTATCCAATCCAATTACATCAGCAGCTTTGAAAGGCCCTAAGCGCATTCCTAAACCAACTTCCATTGTTTTGTCAATATTCTCGAGCGTTGCAACACCCTCCATTAAAGTAGCACAAGCTTCGTTTAAAAGAGTAACATACAAACGTACGCTAACAATACCTGCCGATTCCTCAACTGGTATAACATCGCGATTAATCAATTTTACAAATGTACATACACGTTCATAAACCTCTTCAGAAGTATACAAGCCTTTAACAACCTCGATAATACGAGCCTCAGGAGAAGTTACAAAGAAGTGTAAGCTAACACAACGCTCACGAATTTTCAATTCAGAAGCTAATTCTGTAATGACAATCGTTGTAGCATTGGTAGCAATAATTGCTTCGCTGCTAACAACACTTTCTACTTGACGGAAAACTTCTTTACGAGCATCGATGCTACGTTCACCACTGTTATCAGCACGAATAGCCTCAATTACAAAATCACAATCAGCTAACTCATTAAAATCTGTTGAGCCTTTAATACGACTCATTATCGCACGCTTTTCGCTAACTGTTAATCCCCAGTTTTCGATGCGAATGTCTAACTCTTTGCCAATATTGTTTATTGCAAGATCAATTTTTTCCTCACTTAGTTCAATGAAGATCACTTCCATGCCATGCCAACTAGCAATACGAGCAATGTTTTGTCCCTCTTTTCCACATCCAACAACGCCAACTTTAGAAAATAAGGTTTTACCTCTTTTCTTTTGACCTAATGCATAGGATTCAATGGGTTCTACAAGAATTTCAGCCATTTATATACGTTTTAGTTATTCCAATTAGTTATTTACTATTTTAAAAACTTCCTGAGCTATAACAAGTTCCTCATTTGTGTTGACAACCGCAACCGCCACGCTTGAATTTGATGCTGAAATAATGCCACCTTGGCCACAAAGCCCAACATTCCTCTCCTCATCAATCGTAATTCCAAAAAACGAAAGTTGCTTGCAAACATCCTCTCTGACTTTAAACGAATTTTCACCAATTCCTCCAGTAAAAACAAGTAAATCAATCCCATTCATCACTCCAACAAATGATCCAATCCATTTTCGGATACGATAGGTGTACATATCGAAAGCCAATTTAGCTCTGTACAAACCGTCATCCGCCGCCTTCTCAATATCCCGCATATCGGATGACAAACCAGAGACACCTTGAAGCCCACTTTCTTTATTAAGAAGATTGTTAATCCCCTTAATACTAAGGTGTTCTTTTTCTTCAAGATATAAAAGAATGCCTGGATCAAGCGTGCCACATCGCGTACCCATCATTAAACCAGTTACAGGTGTAAAACCCATAGATGTATCAACTGATGCGCCATTTTTTATGCCTGTTACCGAAGCACCATTGCCCAAATGACAAGTCACAACTTTCGAATTAGTAAAATCTTTATTACACATCTCAGCTGCTTGCTCAGCAACATACTTATGGCTTATACCATGAAACCCATATCGTCGAATCTTATATTTCTCGTAATAATTATATGGGATTCCATAGAGGTAAGCCTTAGTGGGCATTGTTTGATGGAACGAAGTATCGAATACTGCTACCTGAGGAATTGAATCTAACAAAGCTTCAACAGACATAATTCCCTTCAGATTTGCCGGGTTATGCAAGGGAGCCAGCTCAGAACATTCCTTTATTTGCTGTTTCACAGCATTATCAACTAACACACTTTCTTTAAACAATTCGCCACCATGTACAACACGATGCCCAACTGCATTTATTTCAGAAAGATTTTTCAGAACTGCATTAGCTCCTTTGGTCAGATTTTCAAATACCAGTTTTATACCAATGGTGTGATCAGGAATATCCTTCTCAAGAACAACCTGAGAAACACCCCCAATACATTGCTTCAGAACACCACCCTTAATTCCAATTCTTTCGACAATTCCCTTCGACAGCAATTGCTGCCCTTGGTCATTCATTTCGAATAACTGAAACTTTATTGATGAGCTTCCGCTGTTTAAAACCAGTATTATCATCTAACCTAAATCATAAAGAGCCAGATAAACTGGCTCTTTAATAAACTTTATACTGTACCTGCTGCTTGGTTAGCAGTAATCGCGACTAAATTCACAATATCGCTTACCGAGCAACCTCTTGATAAATCATTGATAGGTGCTGCCATACCTTGCAATACAGGCCCTATAGCTTCGGCATGTGCCATTCGCTGAACCAATTTGTAAGTAATATTACCAGTTTCCAAGGTTGGGAAAACCAAAACATTAGCTTGTCCTGCAATCTCACTTCCAGGCGCTTTTTTCTGGCCAATAGCAGGAATAATAGCAGCATCTGATTGCAACTCTCCTTCAATCTTTAAATCAGGAGCCAATTGCTTGGCCAATTCTGTAGCTTTCGTTACTTTATCAACCATCTCGTGTTTAGCACTCCCTTTAGTTGAAAAGCTTAACATGGCAATTTTTGGTTCTATACCAGCAATTGACTGAGTAGTTCTACCTGTTGCAACAGCTATTTCAGCCAATTCTTCAGCAGTAGGATTTGGATGAACAGCACAATCAGCAAATACCATCATACCATTCTCACCAAACTCTTTGTCTTTTAAAATCATAATGAAAGCACCAGAAACAACACTTATTCCAGGAGCTGTCTTCACATATTGAAATGCAGGTCGTAACACATCACCAGTTGCATTATCTGCGCCAGCAACCTCACCGTCTGCATCTCCAGCCTTTATCATCATGACTGCTAAATACAACGGATTCTTAATTAAACTTAAAGCATCAGCTTTAGTTAGTCCCTTGTTCTTACGGATTTCAACCATCATATCGGCATACGCATCCATTTTATCATGTTGATCAGGATCAACAATAGTTGCCTTACTAACATGGTTTAAACCAAATTTAGATGCTGACTCCATCACTTTATCGGCATTTCCGATAAGTACAATTTCCGCAAAATCTTCTCCTAAGATGGCATCTGCCGCTCTTAAGGTTCTCTCTTCTAACCCTTCAGGAAGAACAATGCGTTTCTTGTTCTGACTAGCTTTAAGCTTTAGCTGTTCAATGAATTCCATTTTTGTCTTTAAAAAAGTTTGTATTTAACAATTTGCTGCAAATTTACATTGAAAATTGCAGATTACATGTGCGTTTTATCATCTATTTAAGATGTTTAAAAACAGAAAATAGTGCGCCAAATTATTTAAGATTTATTAGCACTTACAGATTGTAAGCATTTGATCAATTATCGATTTCAAAACCCAATAAATTGCACCCTCTTTTCTTTAATAATTTTTTATAACTTACAGTTTATAATGAATTAAAGCTTGCTTACAATAAATTTACATACATATGACAACACACAAGCAGTTACTCGACCACTTATTCAATGATTATCAAAACATTAATCCATCAGTTAAAAAAATACACCGTTTATTTCAAAATGAAAATGAGTCGATTATAAACGACCACATTGCTTTTCGGACATTTAATTATCCTGAAATAAATATAGATGTATTGGCAAAGCCATTTCTTGAAAGAGGCTACAAAGAAACGGCTAATTATCGATTTGAACAAAAAAAGTTAACAGCAAAACACTACGAATATTCTGATGATCCTTCGGCACCTAAGATATTTATTAGCCAACTTGAGACACAGCTATTATCGCAAAAATCACAAGATATTTTAAACAAACATGTTAAGTCGAATCTTAACCAAATACCTGATAGAGAAGAAATTCTTACAGCAGGAAACATCTGGGAGAAACCCAAATATAAGATTTATGAAAGTCTGTTAGAAGAATCGGAATATGCAGCATGGTTATACGCTATCGGTTTTAAAGTTAACCACTTCACCGTATTAGTCAATACACTAAATAACTTTGAATCACTTGAAAAAGTCAATTCGTTTCTGAAACAAAACGGCTTCCCTTTAAACACATCAGGTGGCGAAATTAAAGGAACACCTCAGGAATTTCTTGAGCAATCAAGCACACTTGCAGATATGATTGAAGTGGAATTTTACGAAGGAAGCTATCAAATTCCTTCTTGTTATTACGAATTTGCCAGAAGATATAAAATGAAAAATGGCTCGTTATTTAATGGATTCATAGCCAAATCGGCAGACAAAATATTTGAAAGCACGAATATCAAAAAATAAAATAGCACAAACACCGCTAGTTAATAAATTGGCGGTGTTCCTCTTTTTGAAGTAATAACAACAACACCGTTCTTTGCTTGCTCTCCATACAAAGCCACAGCCTTATCACCTTTTATAACACGAATCGACCGTACATTGTAATCTTCAATTTGAGTTAAACCAACAATTGGCTTATTATCAATTACAAATAATGGAGGAACGTCCATATGGTCAAATTGCTTTAATTGTTCTGCTAAACTTCGCTCATTATCTGAGAGCGTAAACTTGACAGGCACTAACATTTGAGTATTTACCTTTTCCCTATTTAAAACCCCGGGTTTCCATTCTTTACATTTTCGAACAAAGCGCAAAACAACCTCATCCAATATAGGATCTACACTTTTATCAACCTTTACATTAGCTAACTCTCCATCTTTGGTAACAACGAAAGCTACCCAAACATCTCCCTCAACACCTCTTAGCTTAGCGTTCTCAGGATAAGTAATTTTTTTAGAAATAAACTGATTAAAACTCCCCCTCGCTCCTTTTAAACGTGGCAATTTATCAACCGTTGTTTCAATCTGCTCATTCTCCGACAACAACCGTTCTTGACTAAACAAATTTGAACTTGCTATAAACAGGCTTAAAATGATTGCTAATGACTTCATGGTATTTTAATTTTGTGGTTAGTTTCAATTAACCAACACCAAATTATAGTATTCAAATTACAATTAGGGTGATAATTGATAATAACTGTGATTAAATTCTGTAATTACTTAAACAATTATCATACCAATATTAACACTCATTTACATAAACTCGGACAATTTAACTAAGTAAATAGCATAACAAGCTACTATCCCCTTAATTGTTCCAAATTCTTTAATACTTCCTGAATACTTTTTTGCCCCTCCTGCGTATTTTTTTGCTTGTACGATGAATGCAACTCCTTCTTCACAGCTTGAACTTTTGGTTTCGAAACACTTTTCTTAATATTCACTTTTGTTTCTTTCTTAATTGCTTCCACAGAATAATCAATATTTAGATTATCTAACAATTGCTTAAAAAACTTCACTTTATCATCCGAAACAGATACTTTATATACCTTCATTACTAAATGTTTTAAATCTACCAATTAAACACTATCACACTTGTCGTATTAATTACCAAGTTACAACCGTAATTAGTTCTCACTACTACACGGCTAATACAATTTAACAAGATTAAAACTAAAACACAATAGAACCCACATATAATCTTTCTAAAATTTCAATTCGAACACATTAATACAAAATCAAATCTTAATCTCAAAATCATCACTATCCATCCATACTGGAAATTTTTCTCTAAACTGATGCAGGTCATTGTAACTTAATTCGCTATAAATAACTTCTTCAACAAATTCGCTTGCCTCTACTAAAACCTTCCCTTTAGCATCAATCATCATAGAATCTCCTGCATAATTATTAGAACCATCCTCTCCAACACGATTGGCACCAATCACATACGACTGATTCTCTAGCGCCCTCGCTTTGAGAAGAGAACGCCATACATCACGTCGAGTTGATGGCCAATTTGCTACATAAATTAAAACATCATAATCATTTCGATTTCTACTCCAAACTGGAAATCGCAAATCGTAACATATTAATGGACATATACGCCAACCATTTATATTTACAATCAACCTTTCGTCACCCGATTTATAAGCCTTATTCTCACCACCCATTCGAAACAAATGTCGTTTATCGTAAATACTTTCTTCACCATTTGGATCAATAACATATAAGCGGTTCACAAATTGTTGTTCCACCTGTTCAACAATACTGCCCATCACGCAGGCATTCAATATTTTTGCCATTTTATGCATCCAACTTACAACTGCACCTCCAGGTTTTTGCACCACATTTGTAGGTTGCATAGTAAAGCCACAATGAAACATTTCTGGTAATACCAAAAGATCCAAATCCTGCTTAAAATCACCAATTATTTTTTCCAAACGACCTAAATTCTCAGTCGCATTCTCCCAAATAATATCTTGCTGTACCACAGCAGTTTTTAAAACTCTCACCATTGTTCTTAATTCTAAAACAAAAGTAATCATTCTAATCATGTCAAATGACTAAATCGCTCGAAGAGAAAAAAAAGAATAATACCTTACAACAGTTTGTTCGGTTTTAGTCAGAAGGCAGTAGTTTATGTTGTTATAGACTGAACCCCGACCTTTTAAAGATCTAGCACACGAAACACGAACAACTGATAAGCACGTACCTAAAAGACTCTAACGAACAATTAAATAAATTGACATACTTCTAACAGCCTTATTAGCAAGGTGCAAATGAGGCTTTTGTTTTTAAACAGAACAAGTTAACTTTACAAATATGAAAAATCATCTACCAGTAGCCATTTTCATCCTTTGTGTTCTTTTGAATACCTCTTATATAACAGGACAAACTGATTCCACATACCAGAAGGAAGGTTTTACACTGGGAGTTTTACCGGCAATTTCATTCGATGCTGATTTAGGTTTTCAGTATGGAGCATTAACAAACTTGTACTGGTATGGTGATGGGAGCAGATATCCTGACTATGAGCATTCACTTTACGCCGAAGCATCGAGGTATACTGCGGGATCAACACTACTGCGCTTTTATTACGATTCGCCAACAGCCATCAAAAACATCCGAACCACAGCAGATATAACCTGGTTTAGAGATTTAGCAATGGATTTTTATGGCTTTAATGGATACGATGCTCAATACAATTCAGCTTGGGAGGATAGTAAATCGGATGACTATAAATCACGCGTTTTTTATCGCCACCATCGAGATATGTTTCGTATACTAACTAATTTCAAAGGTCGAATAGGCGGATTAGACTCGCCCTTTGAATGGATTGGCGGATTAGTAATGTTTAAATTTGACATTAAATCCGTTGACATTGATCGTCTTAATAAGCGAAATAAAAAAGACGATAAACTACCAGACATTGATGGTTTGTACGAAAAGTATTTGGATTGGAACATCATTTCAAAAGAGGAAGCAGAGGGTGGCATTCATAGTTACCTAAAAGGAGGGCTCTCTTACGATACACGAAACGTACTAAACAATCCATCACAAGGCATGTGGTCCGAAGCCTTTTTATCTTACATGCCCTCATTTTTATCCAGTCAAACAAGTAGCTACTTGCGCTTAAACTTATTTCATCGCCAATATTTTTCTTTTACACCCAAAAAGAGTTTCATATTAGCTTATCGCATTGGGTGGCAACATAAAATTACCGGAGATATTCCATTCTATCTATTACCACATTTTGCATCCAGTGCTCTAACATCTGCAACATCACAAGGTTTTGGTGGTGCAAAAACATTACGAGGTATTAATCGAAATCGTGTTGTTGGTGACGGTGGTGTTTTAGCTAATTTTGAGGCCAGATGGAAAATGTGGCGTTCCAAACTTTTTAAGCAAGATTTCTATTTGGCAAGCAATTATTTTATTGATATGGGATGGATATCTCAAAAATATGAAATCGATAAATCATTAGTACCTGACGACGAATATGCGATGTTCTTCAACGACGACAAAGAAAAACCCCACTGGAGTTACGGCCTCGGCTTGAAGGCAGCGCTCAACGAGAATTTCGTATTATCAGCTGATTATGGTTTTGCTCTTGATCGGCAAGATGGTACTTCTGGCCTGTACATTACACTCAATTATCTATTTTAAAGAAGTGTGAGCAATAATGACATTAAGTATCCTAAGTAGTTACCAACAGCGTAGCCAATAAGTCCGATCGTAAGTCCTGGTACAATGATGTTTCGATTACGTAAAGATCCTGCTACTACTGGTACAAACGGGGGGCTACATATTAATGCTGTTGATGTAATAATAACCGTATCAACATCAATTTTTCTTAAGCGTGCTAAAAAAACATGTAATATTAAACTTGTAAAAACAACGAAGGTGATATAATAAAATATAGAAGGATTAATATTGGTAAAGTTATTAATCTCAACTTTTGAAGACACCACAATACTAAAGATAAGAATGAGGTACATGCCCATATCAAAGGATCCTTCAGTTGTTCGAATTGTCTTCATGGAAGACCCAAAAATTCCAAAGGCCGTAATCAGAAAAATAAAAACAACCATTTGTGCTGATTCAGGCATGAGCAACATCACTCCTCCAGCCACTGCAACCATCACTACTGTAACAAATAAAACCGTAATTAGCTTGCCCCTTGTACTTTTTCCTTTCAATAAGGAGATTAAACTACTGTTTGAATCAGACGCTTCAACTGGTAAATCTGATTTTGTATATTTTGGTAAAATCAATTGAAATAGCCTTTGACCAAAACTCATTAAAATAAACAGATAAACAGCCCCAATAGCCATATCGTACGAATGAATTGCCAAATAAACATCTTCATCAACATCTAAAATAAGTTTTAATGAAGCAAGGTTTGGCGTGCCACCACTATATATCCCAACCAACATCCCCCCTACTTTATCGAACCCCTCTATTGATCTACCATTAAAAATTAAATAACCCAAAGCCACAGAAATAATTACTGCTAGCATGGCAAACAGCAAAGAATAGAAGGGTTGCACCGCCAATTTACGCCACTCTTTAACGTTAGAAGAAAACAGCAAAAGAGGGATGGCCAAGGGCACACATATCGACATTAGAATTTCTAACAGATTATGGAATTCAGAACTGGAAGCTCCCAATGGCCCTAATACCAAACCAAAGACATAACATAGAACAACGGAACCAATACGGTTTAGGAATTGGTATTTTTCGCAAAGGTAAATAGCCAATGCAGGCAATAAAACATAAAGAAAAAGTAAGAACAATTTTGCTCCAATCATTTTGTTAATTTAATCAGAAATTAATTTTCATGAATAAGCTCACTCAGGAGCGATTCGATATTTGCTCTAATTTCAGAGAAAGGCTCAGTAAAATTATTGACCAATACACAAAATGCCAACTCACGACCAGAATCTGTTTGCAAATAACCACTATACCCCAGAACACCAGTCATGGAACCACTCTTTCCAATAACCGAACCTGCTTTCTCTTCTTTAAGAAATCGCTTTAATGTTCCCTTTTCACCAGAAACGGATAGTGACTTTCTAAAATCTACAGATGCGTTTGATTTATCCATATATATCAATAAACTGACCATATCATTAGCCGAAAATTTGTTAAATGGAGACAAACCACTACCATCGTAAAATTGAGCTTTGAACCCAGGCAACCTCGCTTGCCAATATGAATTTAACAGGTGTGTACCCTCGTCCCAATTTGCCAACTTTGATGATTGTCCAAGCTCAAATAATAAGTGATCGGCATATAAATTATTACTATTCTGATTTACAACACCTATAATTTTATTTAAGCCTGGTGAATTGTGCGTATATATTATATCCTCATTTCCTGACAAAACTTTATTATTTACAACCCGAACTCTCCCCATCACATCAATTCCATTATCGTTTAGATATGTTTTTAGATCCTGACCAAAGGTAAAGGCGGGATTGGGCAAGACTCCTTTTATCTTAAATGCTTTTCGATTAGCAGGGATGGTACCACTCACATACCATTCTCCCATATTCGGATGGCCATATATATAAGCACTGTCTTTTTTATTATTTGCTCCAAAAACGTTACATTGAAATTCAACACCCGGATTAGGCTCCAAATTCACTATTTGACATTTCTCTCCCACATTTGAAGAACGAAGTGTCATCGCAAAAGTATTCTCCTTATACGATAAAGCAGAGGGCACAGCACCATAATAGTTGGCCATATCTTCCCAAATACGTTTTGAAGGATAAACAAGCCCATTGTATCTGCTACAATCAATAATTATATCGCCATCAATTGACTTAATTCCATTTCTTATTAATTCATTAGAGAGCTTTCTAAATAAATTACCGGGCACTGTTTCTTCGAATCGTGCGGAACCCAAAGTAGGATCTCCTGCGCCTTGCACATATAATACTTGATCTTGCTTACTGAAGTATAAATGTGTGTTGAAACAGAATTCTGCCCCCAATATTTCAAGTGCGCTCGAACTGGTAAAAAGCTTTGTTAACGATGCTGGTGTTAATCTCTGATTTTGATTATCTGCCACAATAACTTTACCTGTTTGAATATCCACTACAGAAATTGATTGATAGCCATTCTTTGATAAGAGAATAAATGTTTCATTCTGCTCGTCTGATTTTTGCGAGGAACACGAAACGAAAATGCTACACAAAAATAACCCAATTAAAAACTTCATAATCCTCCTCCAATTTGTTGATCCAGTTTCTCAACTTCCGATTTACGATGTGCTAGATAAATGTAGTAATCTTTTGATTCTGCCACTTCCTCAGCATATATTGGTGATTTGATTTCCCGATATATATTATAACTATTAAAGGCCCATTTCAAGGCAGAAGCAATTTCATTCTGCTGTTCAAAAGAAATAGCAATATTATGTGCAGCTCTGGCTTTTTCAAAGTTTTTTCCATGCTCAAATACATAAGCCCATAACTTTTCAGCTTCTTTGTAATTAGATTTACCATACCACTCAGCAGCATTTACAAAATAGGAATTACCTGCGATAAACAGCCGTTGTTCTCTCGTTTCCCAGGTAGGAACCAAATGATTGACATATGCATCTCCAATATAAAAACCTATTTCACTAATAGCATTCTTAATACTAGGCAATTTACTTGCGGCATGAACAGCTGAAGATCCTTCCTCATACCAATAAATTGTATCTTGTTGCAGGTCTTCAAACAAAATAGTTTGTGAATAATAATCATAAAAGCGCCAATAGCAAGTTGCATTAACATCCAATGATGCACCCTGAGAATCACCATAATCAACAATCTCGAGTTTTGAGCCATATTTATACCCATCCAGTGCTAAAACTGCATCTGCGCCAAATTCGGCACAAATCGTATTTACTTCAAAAGCGGTTAATTTCTTTAATGGTTTACCCAATAAGAGCTCATTATAATTAGTGGTATCAATAAAAACCGTATCGAAAAAATTCTGTGAAAGTAAACTCTCCTTTAAACTCAACAGAACACTATCTGCAAATGCCTCTACCCAAATGGAATCAAGAATTTCTATTTCTCCATCTACCTCAAGAAAGTGGATACTACTATCAACAAATGGATAACTATTGTCGACTAAGACAATGGATTTTACTTCTGGGGGTATGGTATTTTTAGCAGGCTTAAGCACATCGTAATTTAATACTGAATAGGACTTACACCCAACCAAGACAACAATAAACCATATAACAATTGCAATTTTCTTCATTAATTCAAGTAGGTTGTAGGTTAATAAAAATGATTAATTGCCAATTTCACAATTCATTCACATCGACCTCTTGCACCAAAAATAGTACCACGAATGCATAAAAATAAAAAAGGGTGATTAAAAACCACCCTTTTTATTCTATATTTTAAAGAACTTTTCAGAAAAGCCCCTAAATACTCTTACATATTCATTCCACCACAAACATGAACAGTTTGTCCACTTACATATGTTGAAAGATCAGAACCTAAGAAAATACAGATATTAGCTACATCCTCCGGTGTACCTCCCCGTTTTAAAGGAATTTGACTTTCCCATTCCTTCTTCACGTCTTCAGGTAATTTACCAGTCATTTCTGTAATGATAAAACCAGGAGCAATCGCATTACTACGAATACCTCTGGAACCTAATTCTTTAGCAATTGATTTAGTAAAACCAATCATACCAGCTTTTGAGGCAGAATAGTTAGCCTGACCAGCATTTCCACTAACTCCAACAACAGAGCTCATGTTAATAATAGAACCTGAACGCTGACGTAACATTGTTGGCTGAACTGCTTTTGTAAAGTTAAAAACAGATTTAAGGTTTACGTTAATAACAGCATCCCACTGATCTTCAGTCATACGCATCAACAAGGTATCTTTTGTAATTCCAGCGTTATTAACCAATATATCAATCTGTCCAAAATCCTTTGCTATTTCAGCAACAACTTTCTGTGTATCATCAAAATTACTGGCATCAGAAGCGTAACCTTTAGCTTTCACTCCCAAAGCTTCAAGTTCTTTTTCAGTTTCCAAAGCAGCATCATTAATAGCTAAATCAGTAAATGCAACATTACACCCTTCTTGTGCATATCGAATAGCAATAGCCTTACCAATACCGCGAGCAGCACCAGTAACAATGGCAGTTTTTCCTTCTAGTAACTTCATTTCAATAATTATTATAAAACTCTATTATTTGACCATTTCCCTTCAAAGTTCAAACAGAGCTTTGATTTTCAATTTGATGAACAAAAGTAAAACATTTATCAGGTTTTTACCATATTTTTTCCAAATAACATAACAAACCCGTTCAATGACCAGATTCAATTGTGGACAAAAAACCAACAAAAACCAATACTTTCAAACCATTGGTCAAAGTATTATATAGAAATATCGAGTTTTTTATATATTTAGCTCAATATTGCACACATCATATTATTCGCCCAAATGAAGTTAAGTCTCAAGAAGAAACTTTCCGTTTTTTTAATATTTGCCTCAAGCCTTGTTTTCATTGTTTT
This sequence comes from Carboxylicivirga fragile, assembly GCF_050589805.1. Classification (NCBI taxonomy): domain Bacteria; kingdom Pseudomonadati; phylum Bacteroidota; class Bacteroidia; order Marinilabiliales; family Marinilabiliaceae; genus Carboxylicivirga; species Carboxylicivirga fragile. The sequence goes on from NZ_JBNGOY010000020.1 coordinate 54,100, forward strand.
TATAAGCCTTACCCTCTTATTCCACAATGCTTCATTTAACGAAACTTCTGGTTCGGATATTTTCGCAACACAACTACTCGTTATTGGCGTATCATGCCTCATAATCCTGGCAGGAGCTATTTATCTAATAACATCAAAATTAGTCAAGCCCATTGCACAAACAACAGTCCTTACGTCTGAAATATCACAAGGTAAATTAACAAGTAACTTAAGCCACAAAAGTGAGAAGAATGAACTTGATCTTCTAAACAATTCTCTGCAAAGGGTGATCAATGATTTGAATAATACAATAACTGTGGCGCGAGAAAAATCAAACGATATAAAGGCCACTTCGCATCAACTTGGGAGTGATTTTGACGGGATTTCAACAGTTGCTTCGTCAATGAATTCTTCAACAAAAGAGGTTAACTCGGTAATAGAAAAAATTACAAATGACATTGAGCAAAATACGGCTGATGCCAAACATAGTATTAGTTTATCCGAATCTGCCCTGGATAGCATAAAAAGTAGTAATCGTGCCACTCAGAAGATGAGAGAGGCAATGGGTACTGTGGCAGAACGCATTTCAATCATACAGGATATTGCAACACAAACAAATATTCTCTCATTAAATGCCGCCGTTGAAGCTGCCAGAGCTGGCGAATCAGGCAGAGGTTTTTCAGTTGTTGCTGGCGAGGTAAAAAAACTCGCCGATAAAAGTTTAGCCGCTACTGCAGGTATTGAAAAATTGTCGAGAAAGGCACTGATGATGTCTGAAAAGGCTGGGAATGACATGGAAGAACTTATTCCCAAACTAGAAGAAAACTCACAGTACATTAACCAAATATCAGCCAATAATACCGAACAATACCATGGCATTCGTCAATTATCTACTACCCTAAGGGAGTTGAACAATGATATGCAGAAGAATAAAAACATTGCCAGTAAATTATTAAAAAGTAGTGAGCAGCTTAATTCTTCCGCTCAGCAACTTGAAGGAGAACTATCACATTTTGAACTTAAAAGCAACTAATACCGTTTGCTAATCAAAATGCGACTTTAGTACATTTCATTTCTAAAGCCCCTTTGATTATACAACGGCATTTTACCTATGATTTTTTTATTTAATTGATATAAAAAAGCCGGAACTTATTACAATCCCGGCTCTCTCATCTATTTCTTTTAAACTATTTCTTCAGGGCAGCCACCATTGTTGACCCCAAATCGGCTGGAGATTCAACAACATGCAAACCACATTCTCTCATAATCGCCATTTTTGCTTCAGCAGTATCATCTTTACCACCAATAATAGCTCCCGCATGTCCCATTCTGCGACCTTTTGGTGCCGTTTGACCTGCAATAAAACCAACAACAGGTTTCGTGCCATTCTCTTTGATCCAACGAGCAGCATCAGTCTCCATACTTCCGCCAATTTCACCAATCATTATAATGCCTTCCGTCTCCGGATCATTCATTAATAATTCAACAGCTTCCTTCGTAGTTGTTCCAATAATCGGGTCGCCACCAATACCTATACAAGTACTTTGACCTAATCCTTGCTTGGTCAATTGATCAACCGCTTCGTAGGTTAAAGTTCCCGACCGACTAACCACACCAATACTTCCCTTTTGGTGAATAAAACCAGGCATAATACCAACTTTGGCTTCTCCCGGAGAAATAACGCCAGGACAATTAGGGCCGATTAATCGCGCTTTTTTTCCTTCCAGATATTGCTTAACCTTAACCATGTCAGAAGTGGGGATACCTTCCGTGATACATACTATAACTTTTATACCAGCATCGGCTGCCTCCATAATGGCATCGGCTGCAAATGGAGGGGGGACAAAAATGGCTGAAACATCTGCGTTAGTTTTTGCAACAGCATCTGCAACAGAATTGAAAACCGGTAATTTAAGATGCTCTGACCCACCTTTACCTGGTGTTACACCACCAACAACATTGGTTCCATATTCCAACATTTGAGTAGCATGAAATGTACCTTCACCACCGGTGAATCCTTGTATTATTACTTTCGAATCTTTTTTAACTAATACGCTCATAGGGTAAAATGATTTTGTTAGCGAGATTTATTCGATTTTAATTTAGTTTTAATTCTATAATAGATAATAACCTATTTCTACTCACATTGTTTTGTATTACCATTAAAATTTAATCAATCTGATTAAACAGGATGGAATATAATTAATCATTTTATACCTTTAGTGCTAAATAAATACAGCATGCATTATATTACAATTTTTCTTTTATTTCTAGGAATTACCGTTAGCGCCCAATTACCCAACGACACTGCCGTTAACAACATTGACAAACGTTTATTAATAATGCATCCAACCCAATCGACGATTGAAGTAATAGTAACCTTGCACGAAAAAGAATTACTCGACCTTGGTTCAAGTGAAGTGTTTGGTGTTTATCACAAGGATGAGAAATATGATTACGCACAATCGCATCGTATAATTGATACCTTGAGCAGCATTAACATGAAAATAGTTGCTATTGCTGACACACTATATGAAGATAGTCTGTATTGCCAGAACGCCTGCTCACAGACTTTTATGAAACTTTTTACAGAAAGCAATGGAGCCATTTTTTTTGGAGGTCCTGATATCCCCCCAACAATCTATGGTGAAGAAGCGCATTCAAGAACGATTGTCAGCGATCCTTATCGCCATTACTTTGAGGCTTCCTTTTTATATCATTTGCTTGGCGGCTATCAAAACAATGAATACACGCCGCTTATTGCTCAAAAACCTGATTATTTCATCAATGGTATTTGTTTGGGTATGCAGACTATGAATATTGCAACTGGCGGAACATTAATACAAGACATACCAGATGAGATATACAATAGTGATGAAAAGAAAGGATTAAAGCATCTGGAAAAAAACGAAATTCATCGAAACTACTACCGACACACTCACCCTCATTTAAAAAGAAAGTTAAGTGGTTCGTATTTTCACAGCATTTCATTTGTCGATTTCTTCTTTCCTGATCTGCTAGAAATAACATCAGATACCGCTCCAATGGTTAATAGTTATCACCACCAGGCTGTTGAAACATTAGGGAAAGGGTTTAAGGTAAGTGCCACTTCGGAAGATAAAAAGATTATAGAAGCCATGTTTCACGTTCATTACCCCAATGTATTTGCTGTTCAGTTTCACCCCGAAAGAGTTGGCTTGTATAAAAGTGATAACAAATACCAGTTTACTCCTAAGGGTAAGCAGAAATACCTATACGAATGGATCGATGAGGAAAGCATGGATTTTCACATAAAATATTGGCAAGCCATCAATATAATTTGGAATCAAAAGTTATAGTTTAGCTTTACTAGCTATCAAGCCTCTTCATTAATCGTTCAAGTTGAAAGTAGCATTGTAGCATTACTAGTTTTTTTATGCGTACTTTTGCGTTTTGATACATTTCGGAGGACACTTTGTTCGTACTCGAAATAAAAAGACAGAAAATGATATTTGAAGAACTGGGTATTTTCGAACCCATATTGAGAGCTTTAAAAGCTAAGAACTACACGGAACCAACACCTATTCAGGCAAAATCGATACCACTTATACTTGAAGGAAATGATTTATTAGGCGTAGCCCAAACAGGAACCGGTAAAACGGCTGCCTTTGCTATTCCAATTATTCAAAAAATTCAGAAATTAATTACCAATGGAAGAGGAAGACCAAAAATAAAGGCTTTAATAATTACACCAACTAGAGAATTGGCCATTCAGATTGATGATAACATCAAAGGTTATAGTAAAAATACAGATGTAAAGCACGCTGTTATTTTTGGTGGTGTTCCACAAGGCAAACAAGTAAATCAACTAAAACAAGGCGTACATATATTAGTGGCGACTCCAGGGCGCCTACTCGACCTCATCAGCCAAAAGCATATTAACCTGGATGCAATCAAGATTTTCGTTCTTGATGAAGCGGACCGTATGCTGGACATGGGTTTCATCCATGATATAAAGAAGTTACTTAAAATACTTCCTACCAAACGCCAGTCGCTGTTTTTCTCAGCAACAATGCCATCTAATATTGTTCAGTTATCAAGAACGATATTGGATAATCCCAAACGAGTAGAAGTCAGCCCTGAATCAACAACGGCTGAAACCATAAAGCAATACTTGTACTACACCAATAAAAACGATAAGAAAGATTTACTGATTCATATTTTGAAGGATCAGAAAATAAAGCAAGTTTTGGTGTTTTCACGAACCAAACATGGCGCAGATAAGATTGCACGTAATCTTAAAAAGCATAAGATTGAAGCTGCAGCTATCCATGGCGATAAAGCTCAGAATCAACGCCAAAAAGCTTTGACTCAATTTAAAGCTTCACAAATTAGAGTTTTAGTAGCTACTGATATTGCTGCGCGTGGTATTGATATTGACAAATTGCAGTACGTTATCAATTACGATATTCCTAATATACCTGAAACATACGTACATCGTATTGGCCGCTCGGGACGAGCAGGTGAAGAAGGAGTTGCTTTGTCCTTATGCGAACCAGAAGAAAATGTGTACGTACGCGACATTGAGAAATTAATCAAGAAGAAGATAGACGTTGTTAGAGATCAACCTTATATTCAGACTGACAAACCAATGAATGCGTCTCAGAGAAAAGATGCTGAAAAGGAAAAGCAACGTAAGAAGCAAGAATTCTTTGCCAATAGAAAGAAACAGCAGGGCGGATCATCAAAAAGAGCTCCTAAGGCAAAGGGAACAGGTAAAAAAATTAACAGGCGGAGGTAATTTCCGTTCTTCTGATATGTAAAATAAAAACCTTTTAAAGTATAGCTTTAAAAGGTTTCATTTTTTATTTTTGATTTTAATTTCATCAAACATCATAACCATGAACCCTAACCGCAAAATTAAAATCCTCAACTCAAAGTCATTGTTACTTCTCTGTTCTATTATGCTTGTTAACTTTGCAATTAATGCACAAGGCACAGTTAAAAATAAAGAGCATAAAACTATACCAATAATAGATTATAAAGCTAATGCTGATTTTAATGATTTGATTCGATCAGCATTCTTCATTAACCCCTATTCTGACTACCTATTAATATCTAAAGATTCTTCTGAGATACGCTCTATTGATCTCATATTTGGAACAAAACATTGTAAACCTTTAAATATTGACTCTCCTTTTAATAATTTAATTCCGCAAAGCACACTAGAGCTTGATAGTGTCTTTTTCTTAAATTTTAACAACGATTACAAATTTGTGAATTGGACCTATCATATCTATGGCCAAATAAAAAACAATCAAATAAAGTTCTACAAAGGAGTAAATAATATAGGCTTAAGTTTTCAAGAATTAATAGAATCCGAATTTAGCTCTATTGATAGCTTTAAAGCATTTTCTCAAGAAAAAGCGTACAATGAGATAAATTACAATATTTACAACGGAATATATCCATTGGACACTAAGAATGCAATTACATTCTTAAAAAACAGCTATTCCTTTTATGCGGATTGTTACAATGATAATACAAGCCAAATAGCAAAAAAACTAATTTCTTTCATTCATCAATCAATTAAATTAAATGACATACAGTCAATAGAAATAGAACAGCTTTTGAAAAATTGTATAATTAATAAACATGAATTTAACATCAATCGATACGATCCTGATTGGTACAAAAGCAAACACCTTTACTTGTGTGGAATTTCTGATTATACAGACTGCATTAAAAGCTCTCTTAGTGACGATCAATTATTTCAATTAAGACAAAAAACACAACAAGAAGCGTACTTGCGTACTCAATATTATTTGTACCTCGTTAGAACAGAAAGAGATAATCGCTCAGTTGATAATTGGAACTTTTACGATGATGTAAAGAGATTCGCTATCATTAAAGACGTAGTCGAGAACAATTAATTTTGACAATAATTTAGGATACAAAACAATTGATAAATGAGTGACAAACAGATAATAGAACTGCTTAACACCAAGCTAAGGCGACCATTGAAGTTACAAAAGAAACTCACTTGGTTTTTGAAAGGATATTGTATTAATGAGCTTGGGAATGTCATTCAACTTAATTTGTTTAAATCTCAATTTGATGGTCAGATTCCTGATGAAATTTTCGAACTAAAACACCTTGAACACCTCGATATTAGAGAAAACAACATCAATGAAGTGTCACCCAAAATTGCGCAATTATCAAAACTGCAATACCTCGATCTTAGAAATAATGATATCAAAGAGCTGCCATCGGGCTTCAATAGCTTAGGTTCTTTGACAAAGCTTTATCTAGGACATAATCAATTTACATCAGTTCCAACCTGCCTGGCCGAACTTAATAAACTTGAGCTTCTTGATATTAGCGAAAATAACATTGTCGAATTGTCAGAACAGCTTCTGGCATCCAACTCCATTAAAAAACTCTACCTCAACAATAATGAACTTTCTCATTTCCCTTTCGACCAATTGAGAACTAAACATCTGGACGAATTAGTCTTAATAGACAATCCGCTAACAAGCACGCCAAAGGGTTTTGAAGGAAAGGTTACTAAACTATTGTATTAAAAAAGCGCCACATTCAGATGAATACGGCGCTTAATTATTTCAATTAATAATTTTATCTAATCGGCTTTGTCCTTCCAAGCTTATCTAGCAATCCTGAATAACTATAGCTTATTACTATTTCGTGACTTCCTTTATTAAAAGTGCTAAGTTCCGAAAGCGTAAAATCGTAAGAATAACCAATAAATAACTCTGAATTGATTTTCATATTAGCCAGAATAGCGACAGCATCACCAAAACGATACGATGCACCTAACCAATACGTATCCTTATAAATGCCTTGAACGGCCAGATCGGTTGAAGGTGGTGCTCCACTTACCATTTTGTTTATAAATGAAGGGCGTAGTTTCCATTGCTTATCAATATCGAAGGTATAACCAGCCATAATGTAGTAGTGCTGCGAAACCTGTGCAAATACATTTCCACCCGACTCCATCTCAGAATTATCTAAACGATTCGCTATCATACGAGGCACGGAAAAACCAGCATAGAATTTATCATCGTACAAATACACACCAGCTCCAACATTAGGTTGCATCTTTCTTTCAATTTGTCCTTGAAAAGAAGGGTCATTACTTGCGCCATCCAACAACAAACCATCTAAACCAACATAGTAATTGTAGATACCTGCCTTGATACCAAATGATAATTTCATTGTATTAGTAACTTGCAAACGATAGGCATAGTTAAAGTTGAAATAGTAATTCTTAACAGGCCCAACATTATCAGCTACCAAGGACAAACCAATGCCCATATCGAGATTAGTAAATGGCGTTTGTGCTGCAAACGAATAAGTTTCGGGAGCACCATCCATACCAGCCCATTGCAAGCGTGATAACAAGGTCATGTTTAAAGTTTCGTCAACACCTGTGATTGCAGGATTGACTGACATGGCATTAAACATGTATTGTGTATAAAGTGGTTCTTGCTGAGCTAGTACCTTAAGCGGAGATAGCAATACCAGCATTAAAAACACTTTAAGTACAGATTGATATTTAGTTTTAATCGTATTCATTCTATTCTTATTAGGTCAGGTTAGACTATCGGTTAAGGTAAATGTATCCGTTAAATTGTTGGTTGATTTCTTCAACAGTAATGATGTAGAAATATGTTCCAACTGGTAAATCTTCGCCGATGGTTCCTCCTACGTTGGCAGTTCCGTTCCAGCTATTATCATATACATCCATTTTATAGATGACATTACCCCAGCGGTTAAATACTTCAAAGCTCACCTTTTTATATTGATCCAACCAAGGAATTACGTATTCGTCATTGATGCCATCATTATTTGGCGAAAAGCCTTTGGATAAAGGTAAATCATCGTAACACTGATCAGCATCAATAAAGTTAGCTACACCATCTTCATCACAATCACCTAAACCTTCTTCTCTATCAGATATACCGTCACCATCACTATCTAAATCCAGGTAGTTCGGTTCACCATCACCATCCACATCTTCATCACCTTCTATATCATCAGGCAAGGTATCACCATCAGTATCCTTCACACTTACGGATATATCAACATTAGCCACCGCACATTTTGAATTAGCAGCATCATCACAAACCTGATAAGTAAAAAAGTCATCGCCTGTGAAATCAGCATTTGGTGTATATTCAAAACTTCCATCGCTATTAATAAGCACTTGCCCATTGGCTGGTGCCACTAATGGAAGTACATTAATCACTAGCATATCACCATTTGGATCAGAATCGTTATCTAGTAGATTTTGACCACTCAAGACCTCATTACGTCCCATTTCAAACACATCATCCACAGCAATAGGTGCTTCATTGGTATCAGGTGCTTCTGTAATAGTTAAACTTACTCTACCAGTTACACATGCTTGTGGTGTGCCATTATCACAAATGCTATACTCAAAGAAGTCGTTACCTACATAGTCGGCATCGGCAATGAATTCATAAGTTCCATCGGCATTAATAGTTAAAGTACCATGTAAAGGTGCCGTTGTTGGTGTAATATTGATTGTTATCACATCACCTTCTACATCAGTAGCAGCCACTAACAAGTTTGATCCTTGAACTGTTTCACCTTGCTGAACACTAACAGGTATATTATCATTATTCAAAGTTGGAGCGTCATTAACCGCATTAACCGTAAGAGTTACGGTAGCAATCGCACAATCATTTTCAACATCGCATACTTGATAATCAAAAGTAACTACGCCATTGAAATTAGCATTTGGAGCTACCCTAAAGGTTTTATCTCCATTAAGTGATACAAATGCATTAGCTGGCTGTGCCACTAAATTAATGTTAATCGGTGTATCTTCAAGTCCCGAATCATTGGCTAATACATCAATATCAATTGATTCATCCTCAAGTGTTTCAGCCTCATCATCAACCAAAACAGGAACTGGATTGAATACATCATTATCGTTGTTCGACACTGAAATATTCGTTGATAAACCATGGAAATTAACATCTGACAATGCATCGTTCACAGCTACATTTAAGGTATATGTGATGTTTCCATCCACTTCATCATCATCAATACCCGTTACCGTTACAGTTTGTACTTCATCCCAAGTAGCACTTGTGAATGTTAATGATGTTGCTGAGAGTGAACCTTCAGTTTCATCTAGTCCACTTATCTCAACTACCACATCACTTTGTGGTTGAGCTTCCAGAACAACAGTAAATACATCGGATATACCTGCTTCGGATGTGATGGTTATAGCATCAGTCTCTTCCACAATCCATCCCGGTGAATCATTATCAGTAATATTTAAGTGAGCTTCTCTACTGGCATCCACAGCACTATTTGAAGCCGATAATTGTATACTTGCATATTCTGCCCCTTCAACCAAGTCATCTTCGAGTGTTTGAACTTCGAATGAATGGGTTTCGTTAGTCGCTCCAGTAAATGTTAATTGACCACTTGCTGCCGTATAATCAACACCAGCTACAGCACTTTCATCATTCACACTATAATCAACAGTAAATCCATCAGTTACGCCTTTTGACAGACTCACTGTAAAGGTAGCTTTACCGCCTTCATCAATTGTCACATCATCTATCAATAAACTTGTGGCATCTTCATCGTTAATGGTGATGCTTGCCTGATCATCGGTATTAACTAAACTCGATGTACTTGCAAAGTTAATTGTGAAATCTTCAAAACCTTCCACTAAATCATCAGGATTGGTAGCAACTGTTATTGTTTTGGCTTCAGTTCCAATTAAAGTTATGCTAGAAGGCGTATTGTCATAATCACTTCCACCAATGGCACTGCCATCAACAAAGCTGTAGGTAATCTCAACATCACCCTGAACAGCTTTATCCAAACTCAAAGTAAAGTTTAAGGATTCACCTTCATTCACTGTTTGATTCTCAAATACCAGCTTAGCTACTCCATCGTTATCACTAATGCTTACTTCACCTGTTCCCGAAGTGCTTACAAGGGTAGACAAAGTGCTAATGCTAACATTTAATAATTCGGTTGGCTCAACAAGTACATCGTCGATGGTTGCAACTCTTATTTCCTGGGTTTCACCAGCAATACCTGTAAATATAATGGCATCACTTATGCTTGTATAATCTCCTACGCTAAGCGCAGTACCATCAACAGTAAGGTAATCAATAGTAAATCCATCCTGAACACCTTTATCCAATGATAAAGTCAAAACAGCTTCTTCTCCCTCAACAACGCTTACCTGATCGATTGTAACAGTAGCTATACCATCGTTATCATTGATGGTTGCTATCGTTTCGGCATCAGGAATAATCTTAGTATTCGTTGAACTTAAGTTAAGCGTAAATGTTTCCAGCAACTCTACGACCTCATCATCAACTATATCTATTTCGATTAACTGTACTTCGTTCCTATTACCAATAAAAGTAACAATGCCCGAAGCATCAACATAATCATCGCCAGCAATAGCAGTAGCTGCACTTAGGTTATAATCGAGCTCAAAACCTCCAATAACATCATTGCTTAAGGTAAGGGCAAACACTGCCTTGTCACCTTCCGATACAATAACACTATTAACCGAAACAGTGGTTACATCATCATCGGTAATGGTTGCTATTATTGAAGCGTCGGCATCAACCAAACTGTTACTTGAACTTAAATCTATAGTAAATTGCTCATCGCCTTCTACAATATCATCGTCAATTCCGCTTACAATAAACTCTTGACTCTCGTTTTCGGTTCCAACAAAATATAAGGTTGAAGGTAGGGCATCAAAATCGACACCTGAAATGGCAGTACCATTATTAATTACATAATCTACTTCGAATCCACCTTGAATAGCCTTATCGGCTGTCACTACAACTGTTGTCTGTCCAACCTCATTAAACGATACATTCTCCACAATCAGTGAAACAAGACCATCATTATCTGTGATATTAATCTCACCCGTACCATTTGTATTTACTAATGTAGAAACTGTGCTGATATTCACATCAAACAGTTCACTTGACTCAACAAGTGCATCATCTATTGTTGAAACTCTAATCTCCTGTGTTTCTCCAGCTATTCCTGCAAAAGCAACAGCATCACTAATGGTTGTATAATCTGAACCTCCAAGTGCTACACCATCAACAGTAAGGTATTCAACACTAAATCCACCTTGAACAGCTTTATCGAGGGTTACTGTTAGAACAGCATCGTCACCTTCAGCAACACTTACCTGATTGATTGTTACTGTTGCCATTCCATCATTATCTTGAATGCTTGCAGTGGTTTCTGCATCAGGAGTTACTTTGGTGTTTGTTGTTGATAAATTAAGAGTGAATGATTCAGATAATTCCACAACTGCATCATCAACTAAATCAATTTCTACTAATTGAACCTCATCCTTATTTCCAAGGAATGTAACAGTACCCGAAGCATCAATATAATCATCTCCTGCAATGGCAGTTCCTTCGCTAATAGTATAAGCGATGTCAAATCCACCTACCACATCGTTGCTCAAGCTTAAGGTAAATATTGCCTTCTCATCTTCAGATATGCTTATATCTTCAACAGTGACAGTCGTTACATCGTCGTCGGTAATTGTAGCTGTTATGGTTGCATCGGCATCAACCAAAGCATTGCTTGAACTAAATTCAACACTAAAGTTCTCATCACCTTCTACAATATCATCATCGATACCACGTAGAACAAACTCTTGACTTTCATTTACTGTTCCGGCAAAATAAATAGTGGATGGTACATTTTCATAATCAGTATCGCCAATAGCAGTGCCATCATTGAGCATATAATCGAGCTCAAATCCGCCTTGAATTGCTTTATCTGATGTAACAGTAACAGTAGTCTGGCCATTCTCAGCAAGACTAACGTCGCTAACTGAAAGTGCAACTAAACCATCGTTATCAACTATGCTTGCTTCAGCACTTGCAGGTACATCAAGTAAAGCATGTGCCGTCGTCAGATTAAGGGCGAACGCCTCACTTGTCTCCACGATAGCATCATCGGTAACATCTATGGTAATGGTTTTTGAATCGTTAACCGTTAAACCATCAAAATCAATGCTTCCAAGTTGAGTATCGTAATCCGATCCGGCAATCGCTTCAATATCTGAAGTGCTATAATTAACAGAAACACCACCCTGTACCAACTTATCTAAAGTAAGTGTAAATACAGCTTGCTCATTCTCGTTAATCTCTAGGTCAGCAACAGTTATTGTTGCTCTACCATTGGCGTCATTAATAGTTCCAGTTGCGGTATCATCATCTTCAACTAAAGCTTTTGATGATGTTAAAGTAACCGTGAAATCTTCTACTCCTTCAACTATACCATCGTTGGATGTTGAAATGGTAAATTGCTGAGTTTCATTTGCCGTTCCAACAAATGTTAGTGTTCCACCTGTTACATCTGAATAGTCAGAAATAGAAGCAGTACCAGGCACTATGGTGTAATCAACCGTTAATCCTCCAACAACCTCTTCAGATAAAGTAACTGTAAATACCATGTCATTCCCCTCAGTAGCAACTACATCTTCAACCAATAGGTTAGCCGTATCTTCATCTATTATAGTAACTGTTGATTCGGCATCACTCACAACCAATGGTGAAGAAGTGGTATACGCTACAGTAAATGTTTCACTTCCTTCAACCAAGGCATCATGGTTGGCAGTCACTGTAAATGTTTGAGGAGTTGTTCCTGATAAAGTAACAGAACCACCCGTAGCATCATAATCCGTAGAGGCATCGGTAGTAACATCATTAAAAGTGTAATTAACCACTACATCACCTTGCACTTCTTTATCGAGACTTAATGAGATAGTATTCGTTCCGCCTTCACTAACCGTTGCATTGCCAACAATTAAAGTAGCCACTCCATCGTTATTACTTATTGTTACTTCTCCAATTCCACTTGTGGCAATTAAAGGATTAGCTGTAGATATTTGTACATTAAAAGTTTCATCAGCCTCAACTACTGCATCATCAATGGTAAATAAAGTAATCGTTTCTGTTTCGCTAAGGGTACCATCAAAATGAATGGAGCTAACTATCGTATTATAGTCGGTGCCGGCATTAGCTGTTGCATCTGCAGTTGAGTAAGAAATATCAAAACCACCTTGAACTGCTTTATCTGATGATAAGGTCAATATAGCATCCTCACCTTCATTCACCGTCACTGTATTAATAGTAACTGTAGCTTGTCCATCATTATCGTTAATACTTGCAAGTGTACTTGCAGTTGGATTAACTTGCGCATGAACGGTTGATAAGTTCAACTCAAATCCTTCTTGTCCTTCTACTATTGCGTCATCTACTGTTGCAATAGTAATCAGTTTAATCTCCCCTTCTGTTCCTGCAAAACTAACACTGCCTGAATCATCCAGATAATCAACATCAGAAGTAGCTTGTACAGCAGATAATGAATAATCAACATTTACTCCGCCAACAACTTCTCTTGTTAATACCAATGTATACACCACATCTTCACCTTCATTAACAGTAACTGGCGTAACAGTAATTTGTGCTTCATCATTATCTGTTATTTCACCACTTGCTTCAGCATCTGTGTTTACCAGAGTTGATAATGAGCTCAGTTGTATTGTAAAGTTCTCTGTTGGTTCAATTATATTATCTTCAATGGCAGCAATACTAAACTGTACTGTTTGATTGGCACTTCCATCAAAATTTAAGGTTTGATTAGCTGGTACTGAATAATCAACACCTGCAAGGGCTGATCCATCAACTAAACTAAAGTCAACATCAAATCCACCCTGAACAGCCTTATCAACGATAACAGAATACGTTCCTGCTCCATCTTCAGCAAATACAGCATTGTTTATGCTTAAAGTGGCCACTCCATCATTATCGCTAATTGTAGCAGTTGCTTGTGCTGGAACATCAACTCGCAAATTACTCGTTGACATATCCAAAACAAACGTTTCATTTTCTTCTACAATAATATCATCATTTACTGTAACACTTACAGTTTGTGTTTCATTTAAGTCGCCATTAAAATTAATCGTACCTGAATTAGCCAAATAGTCTGATCCGCTTACGGCACTGCCATCAGCAGTTGCATAATCAACACTAAAGCCTCCTTCAATAGCTGTATTTAATACTAAGGTAAATACGGCATTATTTGCCTCATCAATGGTAATAGCGTTGACCGTCACGCTCGCATTTCCATCATTATCATTAATGGTTGCAACTGCTTCGTTATCGATAGTTACCAATGCATTTGAAGTACTTAAGCTTAATCTGAATGATTCGGCTTGTTCAACTATGGCATCGTCAATTGTATTAACATCAATAGTGATAAGCTCATTCTGTGTACCCGTAAAAGTTCGTTGTCCTGACACCACGGTATAATCATCTACTGATGTGGCAGTAATTGCTTCAAGTAGATAATCAACCACAACTCCATTGGCCACATTATTGGATAATACCAACTCAAATGATGCTGTTTCACCTTCGGTTACACTTAAATCAGCTACTGAAATATTAGCCGCATCGTTATCGCGTATTGTTCCTACAGCAGTAGCACTGGCGTCAACCAGGGCATGTGTTGTAGATAATGTGACATCAAAAACCTCATCAATCTCTACAATATTATCATCCGTTGCAGCTATTGTGAAATTAATTGTCTGGTTTGCTGAACCATCAAAAGAAAGTGTTCGGTTGACTGGCACCACAAAATCGGTACCTGCTATTGCTTGATTACTCACCAAAGTATAGTCAACATCAAATCCTCCTTCAACAGCTTTATCAACACTTACCTGGAATGTTCCTGAGCCATTTTCATCAAAGCTCACATCCGAGATTGATAATAAAGCAGTACCATCATTATCCGTAATGCTTGCAGTTGCTTGCGGTGTTACATTTACCAAAGCATTGGCACAACTAAGGTCAAGCATAAAGTTCTCGCTTGCCTCAACAACGGCATCATCACTAACAGCAACAACTACTTGATGTGTCTGAGAATTATTGCCTGAAAACACAAGATTGCCTGATTGTGTGGTATAATCATTACCCGAATTGGCAGTTCCATTTTGTGTTGCATAATCAACCGTAAACCCACCTTGAATATGCTTATCAAGCGATAGGGTAAATACCGCATCCTGATTTTCATTAATGCTAACGTCTGCCACAGTCACCATTGCCAAACCATCGTTGTCATTAATGGTAACAATTGCTCTATCATCAGCTCCTACCAAAGCATTACTGCTTGTCATGCTCAATTCAAAAGTCTCTGATGCCTCAACTACATCATCATTGGTAGTTGGCACCGAAATAGATTCTGTTTCTCCTGCTGTACCTGCAAACACCACTGTTTGAGCCGTATTGGTATAATCGCTACCACCAGTGGCAGATATATCACTAAAATTAACTGTAATGGAGGTACCTCCTACAACAGCATTATTTAATGTAATTGTAAAATTAGCACTTCCTCCTTCAGTAACCGTTACATCATCAATGGTAACATTAACAGCATCATCATCAATTATAGTTCCTGTTGCAGTAGCCGTACTTTGTACTGACACATGTGAATCTGTCATGTTTAGAGTAAATGTTTCGTTACCCTCAACAATTGCATCATCAATTCCACTTATGGTAAACTCCTGGTATTCATTAGCAGAACCTGCAAAATTTAATGTTCGATTAGCTGAAACTGTAAAGTCGGTTCCACCTATTGCTGTTCCGTTAACTAAATTATAAGTTACAGAATAACCACCTTGCACTGCCTTATCGGCTGTGATTCTGAAGGTACCCGATCCATTTTCATCAAAGGATGCATTTGCTATGCTTAATACCGCCACTCCATCATTATCTGAAATGGTTCCTTCGGCGGTATCGCTGGCATCAATGGCCGTATTGGCAGTTGACAAACCAAGTGTAAAGGTTTCATTTAATTCAACTATGGCATCATCTGTTAATGGGATTTGAATTGTACGTGTTTGACCATTAACTCCAGTAAAGTTTATAGTTCCACTTGAGGCATTAAAATCCTGACCTCCAATACCTGTTCCATTAGTCAAGTTATAAGTAACATCAAAAGCATTGGCCACGGTTCCATTTAGAGTTACTACAAAATCAATGGTACCATCACCTTCGTTTGCTGACGCATTTGCAACACTTAAGCTAGCCGTATCATTATCGTTAATCGTACCAATGGCATGCCCTGAAACAGTTCCTGCCGTTGGCGCACTTAAATCCACTCTAAAGGTTTCAATATTTTCAACTATTACATCACCTACAATAGATATAGCTATTGTGGTTGTATTATTACCCGTTGTTATGGTTGCAGTTCCAGAATTTAAGGTATAATCTGCAGGATAGCTTGTACTAACATCTGTAATATCAAAATCAACACTTACATCACCAGCAACAATTGAAGATGAACTAATCGTAAACACAAGATTTGTATTACCACCTGTTCCTTCAGTTAAAGCTGCATCTGCAATGGTTAGCACAACATCACTATCGGTATTATTTACATTGATCGTTATTGTTGCATCGGTAGATGATAACTGAGAATCAATAGCTCGAATCACCAAAGAATATTGCTCTGTTGTTTCAAAGTCAATGGATGCACTGTTATTAACTGTAATTAAACCAGATGTTGGATGAATCGAAAATACAGATCCTGTATTACCCGAGATAATCGAATAATTAATTGGCTCCCCATCTATGTCGTTATCGGTTCCGGTAAGCCCATCGTTAATATTAATAATCGACGTACCATCAATAGCGTCTTCATTAACCGAAGCTGTTTGGTTTTGAATATTAGGATCGTCATCTGCGGCAGATACATTAAGTGAAAAGGATTCACTACCCGACCAAAATTCACCATCAGACGCAGACCATGAAAAAGCTGTGGCTCCATTCCAATTTGCACTTGGCACA
This sequence comes from Carboxylicivirga fragile, assembly GCF_050589805.1. Taxonomy (NCBI): domain Bacteria; kingdom Pseudomonadati; phylum Bacteroidota; class Bacteroidia; order Marinilabiliales; family Marinilabiliaceae; genus Carboxylicivirga; species Carboxylicivirga fragile. The sequence goes on from NZ_JBNGOY010000020.1 coordinate 70,974, forward strand.
AAGGTGATAGAACCCAAGTTTGCTGCATCTATTACTTGTCCATTTGAAATAGGCACACCTGAAAGTTGCAACTCACCAGTTGAAGCATTTGGTACCGCATCAATACGAATTTGTGATAATGCATCGTTTTCCACATCGGTAAAAGCATCGGTAAAATTACTGGCCGCAAAAATTAAGTTATTATCTTCTGTGCCATTACTACTGGTTACAGTAATTCTAGGCGGATCGTTAGTAGCAGTTACTGTTATATTAACATCAGCCGTTACACAAGCTTGTGGGGTTTGATCATCACACACCTCAAACGAAAAGCTATCAGAGCCATTGAAGTTAGCATTTGGTGTATAGGTAAATGAGCCATCTGAATTAATAACTAAAGTACCATTACTTGGGTCGCCTCCACCAGCCAATGAAGTACTCAAATTACCTCCATCATCATCCGAAGCACCACTCAATAAATTACCCACTAAGTCAGTATCTTCTGCAGTTGTTTCAGTTAATGAAGAAACTGTAGGGATTAAATTAACACCAATGGTAGCTGTATTATTCATATTAACAGTGCAATTACCATTATCACCTGTTATTGTAAATACATTAGAGGAAGCAGTTAGGGATGAAACCGGTATTGTTAATACAAGGTCGTTTCCTGCTGTAGCATTAGAACCGCTATCAATTACGTCACCATTGCCATCTAACGCAGAATAAGTAATATCTTGCTCTGCGGATGTAATGGTAATAGTACCAACATTCCCCTCTAAAACATTACTTCCTGTTATGCTTAAGTTGGCATCCAGCATTTGAACAACTGAAACTGAAAATGCCTGTGAAGTATGCGAACAACCTTCTTTCTCAACATACAAGGTGTAATTACTGTCATCATGACCTAAAGTCATATTAGGTATTTCAAGTACCTTCTGAGAACCTATTTGTGTTGAACCTCTGTACCAAGCGTATGATGTAGCTACTGTTTCGTCAGCACTTAATGATAAGGTTTCGCCCACACAAACATCAACATCACCAGTAAAATCTGTAGATGGAGCAATGGATACAACAAAGTCTTTTGTTGTAGAGCACTCATCTGTAGTTACAGTTAACGAGTAAATCCCAGCATCAGCCAGACTAACATTTTGAATATCTAATTGATTACTTGTACTTAAAGTTGTTTCTCCTTTTTTCCATTCATAAGTTGAAGCACCAATTTCTTCAGCAGTCAGCAATAAATCGCCGTTAATACAAACTGACATATCACCGTTAATTACTACTGATGGACCTACATATATGGCAAACTCTTCAATGGTTTGCGAATATCCATCGTCAACCAAAACATATATAATAGCAAAACCTGATTGATCATTTACTGGCGTAATATTTAAATACCTTGTGGCTCCAGTACCCGTTACTTCAATATTATTATTTTCAACAAAAGCCGGATCATGCGAATAGGCAATCACGGTTAAGTCTTCGGCTGGCGTTTCAGCCCCATCACCCACCGTAATTGGGTGATTCGTTAAACCTGTATTAGTACATATATTCTCATCGCCAATGGCACCAATGGTTGGCGCCGTATTACTAACCAAATTAACGTAGTTTGATTGCAACGAGTAATTATCTACGTTGGAAGCTTTGAACTCGAACTGAATGGTTCCACCAAAATCATTAACTGGTGTATAGGTTAAATTAGGAATATCAGCAGCCGTTATTTCTTGTCCATCACTCACTAAGGATCCATTAACTCTTAATTCTCCTTGTGAAGGAATATTAACCACCTCAATCATGGTCAAAGGCAGGTCATTCGGATCGTAATATTTATCGGAAAAATCACTAAGTGCAAAAGTTAACACCTCATTAATGGCACCAACCTTAATCACATTACCTATAACAGGTGCTTCACCATTAACACACTTGGTTGTGCTTGTAGTTACCTCAAAATTAATGGTTGACATACCTAAATCAATGGCATTAAACCACGAGTTGAAGGTTGTATTATTTCCATTATAATTATTTCCATTGTAGGTCCATACTCTTGGAATGTGATTATTAATTACCAATTGATCCTGAGCAGTTTCCGCCATGGTTCCAGAACCTTGATCACCCCATAAGCCCACATTGGTATCGTCCCAATAAAGTGTAGGCCCTAATTTATTAAACGGACGTATTGAGTATGTTGAGATACCACTTAAGCTTTCCACATCGTACAATGGAAAATGAGCAGGACCTCTACCTAAAAAAGTAGCTGAAGCTGAATAGACGCCGTCGTTAACTTCCACTCCATTATCATTTTTAAAATCCCATAACACGAAATTTTCGCCCTGTTTCAGATCTAATTGAAGAGCCCGGTCTGATCCACTTGTAGAATAACCGTTCCCATCCAGATCTAACAAAATAGTTGCAAAACCATCGATATTAGATGCAATTTTAAACATGGTTATACTTTCGTAGGCACATGCATCCATATTACGTTCCAACACAATAGTTGAAGGCGTAATGCTTAATTCCTGAGGATTACGATCATAATCATAGTCGAATAACAAATCATCATCGAACCAAACTTGTACTGTTGGCGGAGGCAAAGCTGTATTCTGCCATACCACTCTGTCCGGATCATTTAAAAATATTCGGTATTCAGAAATATTATCTGTGTTAGTTGCATCACCATCCACACTTTGAGCCTTCTGAATAACATTATCATTAACATCGAGTGATACACCATAGGAGTTCGCCACAAAGTTGAATGAATAAGGCTTCATTTCGTACTGTACCTTATTCACAAACTCATCGGCGGTAAAAACATAAAAGTTAGTTTTTACAGGATAATTATTAAAACTTGTGGTTGTAAATGCCCACCCTCTCGACCAAAGTCGACCAGCTGATATATTCGGATTACCAGAATTAGTTATAACATTATTTGACGCATCCGTAACGGTTACATCAAAAAACTCTACCGCAAAACGTCGATTGTAAGCATAATTACCTCCTGTGCCATACGAATATGCCCATGTTTCAAATTCTATATAATGGTTTCCAGAAGTTAATGCAGTATATGTTTGCGCATTGTAACCATTTGTTATTTCGGTTCCATTTAATGTAACTCCGTTGGGTCCGTTTACAGCAGCACTATAAGCCGAAATATAACCATTACCTGACTTAGGAAAAGCCCGCTCAGAATACACAACAGAACCTGTCTCATTTTTAATGCGAAATGATGTATAATCCGCCTTCCAGCTTCGATATTCCCCTCCAGAGTTTGCCATTTTCATACCAAAGTGCATGGTTTCTCCCGCATTTAAGTATATATATAAGCGCTCCTTGTCATCGGCACTATATGTAGCAAAATGCTTGTCGCTGCCTCTGTACATTTCTAACCAAAGTCGATCAGATTCGTTAGGCATAAACTGCTTAGTCCCTTCTTGAGCAAAAATGTTGCTACTTGCTAATAAGAGAACGTAAAGAAAGAATTTTAAAAAACGCATGTTCATATTCATAAGGCTGGTATATACAAAGTATTGGTCACAACTATGTCAGTTTTTACGGCACTACCTCTACAGAGTTACCCCTAACTAACAAGTATTGGATAAACAGACTAATAACTTATACTAGCGTAAAAAAAAAACTGATTAACGTGTTTATTTTCTTGAGAACAAAAAAACAAAGGCCGTTTGAACTAACTATCCAAACGGCCTTTACAATAACTATAATTTCATAAAACTTTAAAACACCCACCTAACATTTAATCCAAAACTATCGAAACCAAGGCTGGTATTATCTATTATTTCCAGATAAGGACGCCAATCGGCTCCAATCACAAGCGGCACTTCTCTAAAGCGATACTCTAAACCCAATTCTCCTAAAGCTCCAAGTTTAAAATCACTGGCAACAAACGTATAAGCACCAACACCTGCATACCAATTAAAAGCCTCTTCACCTAAGGGGCGATAAAGAAAATCCCATAAGGCATCAACACCCATTCCTTTATTCCCAAATGACACATCAGCATGTATACGGGTAAATTCGCCCAAGGCAAACACACCATCGATGGCAACATTTCCACCACTTATTTCACCAAAACGCAAACCAACTTCTTGAGCATTAGAATAAAACAAGGTACCACATAACAATGTGATAATAAAAAACAATTTCCTCATAACTTAGACTTTGAAAAGTTAAATAATAGCTTAAAATTAAAACGAATTTTTAACAAAAAAAATTTTCATCAATACAAAACCAATATAATAACCATTTAATATATGATTATTAATATCAAAATTGAGGTCGCACTGAAGATATGACACTAATTAGTTAATAAAACTAATGCCCAAACAGTTATACTATTCAGGCATTTACAATACATTCAAAAAATCACCTTATCCTACACCCTCTTTACCTTCACAATACCTTTTCGGTAAACATCAAGTAAACGATGTAAATTATTAATTTGCTCACGTAGGTTAGTTCCTATATCCGTATCACCTACACTAATTCGTCTGGTTCTATGCTCAATCATACTTCTGGTTGAAATAATATCTACTTCTTCCTGAATGGCTTTACGCTTTGATTCAAACGGTCTATGTTCTGCTAATATTAAACTGTACGAATCATAAATCAAGGTATAGCCAGCAATACCCGTAACCTTTTGGTATGGTTTTGACATCCCACCATCAATCACAAACAGCTTACCTTCAGCTTTTACAGGACTTTCACCTTTGGTTACTTTAACAGGCACATGCCCATTTACAATGTGCGACACTTCAGGATCAAGACCAAACTCTTCAAGTATACGGCAGCACGTTGCCTTATCGTCCCTTAACTTATAATAGGTATTGCTTTCTTCTTTATGGGTTGTCTTATCATCGATAAAGTAACGCTCAAACGTTGCCATCTTCTTTTTACCAAACAGTGGCGAATTGGGTCCGCTCCACAAATACCACATATAATCTCTTGCTTTGATATTGTTTTCGCGGTGCTCACGATTAAAGTAAGCACGACGAGAAATCAAATCAAATTGATCACAGAGTACTTTACCCTTGTATTTCTTTCCAAATAAAGTCACTTCCTCAAAGCTTCCATCCGGTTTAAGCGGTATGCAACCATGATAAAGTAGATTAGAGTTATAAGCAAGATACGTGCTTCCCTTAGTGAATAAGGTTTTTATGTGTCGCTGAAGCTTCTCACTATTAATGAATGAGAAACGTAATTTATCAACTAACTCCTTTTCTTCCTTTGTTAATTCAGCAGGTTTTTTAGGGTTTACTGTCGGGAAGTTCTTATCATTTAATTCATATTCTTTGCCTTCAAGCGTGATGGTTCCTTTTTTGTAATCAATTTTATCGAGTAACAAACGGTCGTCCATTTCCATTTCAGGATTACGACGTATTATCTCTTCGGCCAACTTTAACTCAATAATCATAATGGCCTTGTGCATTTTACTTGTTAAGTTAATATGCGTTGAGCCAATATTCTCTGGTGGCGTATTTTTGGGAATAAATGGTTCGCACGGATCGTCAGCGTAGGCTTTCATAGCAAATGTAGCCAAAGGCAATAAGTTAATACCATAAGCATCTTCAATGGTATCTAAATTATTATAGCGCGCACTTAAACGAATAACAGCCGCAATACTTGCACGGATTCCTGTTGCCGCAGCCATCCAAACAATATCATGATTACCCCATTGCACATCTACCGAATGGTGATCTTGTATGGCATCCATCACCTTATCTGCATAAGGCCCTCTATCATATATATCTCCAATGATATGCAGACGATCAATTAATAATCGCTGAATAAATTTACTAATTGCTACAATGAAGTGATTGGCACGATCGACATCTATGATAGACTTTATAATGCGATCAAAATATTTCTCTTTTTTGGCGTTAGGCTCGTTTAACAATTCATCAATCACGTAAGAAAAATCATCCGACATAGCTTTTCTCACTTTTGATCGGGTATATTTATCGGCTGATACGCGTGCCACTTGAATCAATCGACGCAAGGTAATAGCGTACCAATTTTCCAAATCTTTTTCTTCCCTAATTATTATCTCCAATTTTTCTTCGGGATAATAAATAAGAGTGGCCAATTGCATCTTGGTTTTTTCGCTCAATGCATGCTCATAAACAGCATTAATCTTTTTCTGAACCATGCCCGAAGCATTGCGCAAAACGTGACTAAAGGTTTCATATTCGCCATGTATATCCGTCAGGAAATGCTCGGTACCTTTTGGCAAGTTTAATATGGACTCAAGGTTAATAATCTCGGTACATGCAGCCTGTACCGTTGGGAATTTTTCGGCAAGAAGATTTAAATACCTTAACTCATCTTCTCCGTAATTATTCTTTAATAACTCTTCATTTTCGCAATCCAAAACCATTTGTCTTAAAAATAAAAATGTGTACTGTTTATGTCTAAAAATGTAATACTAATGTTTTTTAACGACTCCTTAGATGAAAAATGTAAATATCTTTCATTTTCAAATATTTTTCAAGTATTATCTACTCATTTTGTAGGTTTACCCTTGTAATACAAGCTTTTTATAGAGTTACAATTCGTAACAAACAAAGGAAACAATTGTTGAAAGTTTCGAAACAATTGGGACATTGAAATAGAAACTCCTTCCCTTCATATAAAAGTAAACACAACTATAAAAACCATCATTACCAAATGATAACAACTCTCTTTTCCGTCAAGCTCGGTATTAACGTTTGGTAATGACACGTTTTCTTCATTGCACAAGGCATTATCATTTAATAACGGCTTTCTTTTAGCTTATGCAGCCCATCATCAAATAGTAATGAACCACTAACCCGAGTTCGACATAAAATCCTTATCTTTAGATAAACCCCCTTTAATTAACTTTTATGACTGCATCAACTCACAAGCTCGATCACATAGCAATTTCGGTTAAATCACACATGCTACTGAGGCAATTACTGAGAGAAAACCCAATTCTGGAAGAGATAATGCAAAATGCGCGAAATGAAACCGAAGTATTGGTTGGCGTTCGAAATTGGATTTTGGAAGAAATAAAGAAGAATAAGAATACCTACCATTTCTATAAAAGAGAAAAGCATGGAAGAGAGGCATTTGAGAAATTAAGCTGGAAAGATTTTGCAGCCATCCGAATTTTGGATTACATCGATAATGCCGGTCGAGAGTTTGAAGATCCGAACCTAAGAGGAGAACTGGCCATAAGTAATCCTATACACCTAATTTGGCTTGCTGTAACCCATGGAACAGGTGGCGCAAAACCTTCTTTCTTTAAGGATATGCTAATGCTTTTCAGGCAATTCAGTGGAGAATACAAAAGAAACACCCCATCGAAGGAACAGGTTGAAGAATGGATGGACAGATGGTGCTCTGGGCTGGATCCTCGAATTATTAAATTGAGAGAAGAAAATAAGGAACGCATTATTAAGATCATCATTCAGAAAATTGATAAAGGTGAAATAACGCATAGCAAATTTTCTTTTCCTGCAGGCTTATCTCAAGAGCAAAAATACCTGAAAGCACTGGAATGGTGGGAAGATCAACTCTTTCATTTAAAATTTGCCGTCAAATCACCAGACTTATTAAACGAACTACTGGACAACTCGCTCGACCCCGATACAATGAAAGTTTTATATGAGGCAGAGGCTAAGGGCATTCCATTTTTCGTGAACCCTTATTACCTTTCATTATTACACGTAAGGGTTCCGTATTTTGCTGTGGGAGCAGATTTAGCCATTCGTTACTATGTTATTTACAGTCAGAAATTGGTGGATGAATACGGCAATATTGTTGCCTGGGAAAAAGAGGATAAGGTAAAACCAGGTGAACCCAATGCTGCAGGTTGGTATTTGCCAAACGATCACAATATCCACAGACGTTATCCTGAGGTAGCCATCCTTATTCCTGATACCATGGGGCGAGCATGTGGTGGCTTATGCGCTTCGTGCCAACGCATGTATGACTTTCAGCGGGGTAATCTAAACTTTAACCTGGATAAATTAAAACCTAAGGAAAGCTGGGATGAGAAACTTGATACCCTATTGGATTATTTTGAGAAGGATTCGCAGTTGCGCGATATTTTAATCACCGGTGGCGATGCCCTAATGAGTTCAGATAAATCGTTGGCTAAAATTTTGGATCGGGTTTACACAATGGCAGCTAATAAGGTGGCAGCTAACAAAAGTAAACCGGATGGTGAAAAACACGCCCATATACTCCGCATCAGGCTCGGAAGTCGATTACCAGTCTATTTACCTCAACGCGTTACACCCGAATTAGTAAAAATACTTGGTGATTTTAAAAAGAAGGCTGCTAAAATAGGCGTACAGCAGTTTTTTATGCAAACACATTTTGAATCGCCAATGGAGGTAACACCTGAAGCTCGCAATGCCATAAAATTATTAATGTCAGCCGGATGGACGGTTACCAATCAGCATGTATTCATAACTGCTGCTTCACGGCGAGGGCATGCTGCTAAGCTCCGCAAGGTTTTAAACGAAATTGGCATTATCAACTATTATACGTTCAGTGTGAAAGGCTATATGGAGAATAGTTTCAACTTTGCCACTAACGAGAGAGCAGTGCAGGAACAAATGGAAGAAAAGGTTATAGGTAAAATTCCTGAAAAGTATTATTCTACTATAAAAGAGTTTCCAAACAATGCAGGAGCCATTGAAAAAGAAATGGCTCAGTTAATGCAAGAAAGTGGTCTGCCATTTTTAGGAACCGACCGAAATGTACTTAATCTGCCAGGAGTAGGTAAAAGCCTTACATTCCGAACCATTGGAATAACGCGCTATGGCCGTCGAATATTGGAGTTTGAATTGGATCACACGCGAAAGCACAGTCCGATGATGAAACAAATGGACAAAGTGATTATTATAGAATCCAAATCGCTTAGTGGCTATCTTCGTCAGTTGGAAGACATAGGCGAGGAAACATCGGATTACGAAAGCATTTGGGGCTACTCTATTGGTGAAACAGAACAACGCATTCCAATTTATGACTATCCTGATTACGACTATAAACTCACCAATAATTACACAAACCTAAAGGAGGAAACTAGTTCTTAAAGTAGTCATTCCATAAAACTAAAAATGCTCATAAATCAAATGATTTATGAGCTTTTGTGTGTTGGGGTACCAGGACGATAGACCGATCTCGTAAAACACTTATTTGCTTCTTGTTATAATTTCATTTTTAATTAGGTCACCTACTTTCATAAATCATTATTTTTCAATTAAATACTACGCATTCTTATCTAAAATGCAACAAATTAAGTCACAATTAATTTTCTACCATTTTAATATGATGGTATTAAAAAGCAAATTGGGTGTGTATAAATTTATAAGCTAAACTTTTCATCAATTAATAATTATTTAAGTTATACATGAAGCATATCATTTTAGAGAGAGATATTTCATGTATATTTGAATGTTTTTCCTTATTCAATACATATTATTGATATACATTAAATATTATAAAATGAACATCCCTAAACATATAATCCCAAGAGATAACTATACATCCAAAATTAAACCTTTTATAAATACCTCATTAATAAAAGTATTAACGGGTCAAAGACGCGTTGGAAAATCTTACCTCCTTTACCAGTTAATCAATCTTATATCTGAACAGAACGACAAAAGCAATATCATATTTATTAATCTTGAAGATTTGGCATTTGACTTCATCAAGAATGCAAATGATTTAAATGATTATGTGACTCAGCATTTATCATCAACAGAACGCAATTATTTATTTATTGATGAAATCCAAGACATAGAAGACTTTGAAAAAGCTTTACGTTCGCTAGCTTTAAATGAGAACCTTGATATTTATATTACAGGTAGTAATGCTAAAATGCTTTCTGGCGAATTAGCAAGCACATTAAGTGGCAGGTATATAGAATTTAATATTTATAGTTTATCCTATCCTGAATTTTTGACATTTCATTCCCTTGATGATGCCGACGAAAGTTTAGGAATGTATATGAAATACGGTGGGCTCCCCTACATTACAAATCTCCCTCTTAATGACGATGTCATATTTGAATACCTCAAAAATATATACAGCACTATTATATATCGAGATGTTGTAAGCCGTTACAATTTAAGAAATACTCATTTTCTTGAGGTTTAGTTATATTTCTGGCAGATAATGTTGGCAGCCTCTTTTCTGCGAAAAAGATTAGTGACTTTTTAAAATCTCAAAAGGTCAATATTTCCTCACAACAAATTCAGAATTACATCAAATACCTATCCAGTGCTTTTATTATTCTACCAGCCCGGCGCTATGACATTATCGGTAAAAGGATTTTTGAAATTGGTGAAAAATATTTCTTTGAAAATATCGGAATTCGTAATGCCATTATAGGCTATAAAGCTAATGATATTGGCAAAATCCTAGAGAACATAGTTTATAATCATCTATTGTTTTGTGGGTTTTCGGTAAAAATTGGGGTATTGAACGCACAGGAGGTTGATTTTATTTGCGAAAGAAAAAATGAAAAAATGTATGTACAAGTTAGCTATCTGTTAAGTAATGAAAACACTATTCAAAGAGAGTTTGGTAACCTTCTAAAAATTTCTGACAACCACTCTAAAATGGTAGTTTCGATGGATAAGTTTGCTGGTGAGGGCTACGATGGAATAAAGCATATCTATATTAGAGATTTTCTAAAGACCATGCTTTAGTTAAGCAAGATTTCAGAACACCGTAAAAGATGAACTAATTATACCAATCAACAGTTGAAACTGTCATTTCATAAAACTAAAAAAGCTCATAAATCTTACGATCTATGAGCTTTTTTGTCGGGGTACCAGGATTCGAACCTGGGACCCCCTGGTCCCAAACCAGGTGCGCTAACCGGACTGCGCTACACCCCGAATAATACTATCCATAATTTCAATTCATTTTTCAAATAAAAAGAGCTAAGTCAAACAAAGCTCTTTCTATAGTCGGGGTACCAGGATTCGAACCTGGGACCCCCTGGTCCCAAACCAGGTGCGCTAACCGGACTGCGCTACACCCCGAATAATGAATTTCAACTTAAATGCGGAGGGAGGGGGATTCGAACCCCCGGTACGGTTGCCCGTACGTCAGTTTAGCAAACTGGTGGTTTCAGCCACTCACCCATCTCTCCTTTTTTCCTTAACTTTTTAAGGGCAACAATCGCATCAAGCTCCTCTATCCTACACCCCCTTTGCAATTGCGTTTGCAAAAGTAAGAAATAGTATCATAACTCCAAACACTTTTCTGAAAAATTAGACACTTTTTCTCACTCAATTTTCGACAAGCTTTTTAACTGTTTAAAAGTCAAAAAAAAAGCTCCCTTCGGAGCTTTTAATTTTTAACTATCTTTTTTTGGAGGTTTTGTTCCTGGTTTCGAAATTGAATCGCGCATGGCGGTATCTGCTTCAATATTTTTATACTTCAGATAATCCATTACACCTAAATTTCCCGAACGGAATGCTTCTGCCAATGCCTTTGGCACCTCTGCTTCTGCTTCAATAACTTTTGCACGAGCTTCCTGTGCTTTTGCCTTCATCTCTTGCTCAACAGCTACAGCCATCGCTCTACGTTCCTCAGCTTTCGCCTGAGCAATGTTCTTGTCAGCATCAGCCTGATCAATTTGTAATCCTGCTCCAATGTTTTTACCTATATCAATATCAGCAATATCAATTGATAAAATCTCAAAAGCCGTTCCAGCATCCAAGCCTTTCTCCAATACTACTTTAGAAATTGAATCAGGGTTTTCAAGCACTGCCTTATGCGAAATTGACGAACCAATAGAAGATACAATACCCTCTCCTACTCTTGCTAATACAGTTTCTTCACCAGCACCACCAACTAATTGTTTGATACTTGCACGAACAGTCACACGCGCTTTAGCAATTAACTGAATACCATCTTTGGCAACAGCTGCTACAGGTGGCGTGTCAATCACCTTGGGATTAACCGACATCTGAACAGCCTCAAACACATCGCGACCAGCTAAATCAATAGCTGTAGCTGTTTGAAAATTCAAATCAATATTTGCTTTAGCAGCCGAAACAAGAGCATGCACCACACTTTCGATGTGACCTCCTGCCAAATAATGCGCTTCTAACTCATCACGCTTAATTTCGGCTAAACCAGCTTTTGTGGCTTCAATCAATGCCCGGACAATAACACCTGGAGGCACCTTACGAATACGCATTAATACCAACTGCAATAATGAAATACGCACACCTGACACTAAGGCTGAAAACCAAAGTAAAATAGGTACATAATACAAAAAAAGAAAAGAGACAACTATAATTGCCGCTATCAAAAATATGGGGGCTAAACCAGCCATAGAGATTAATTTTTAGGTTTTACAATAACGTATGTTTTATGAACTTTTTCAACAAGAACTTCTGTATTTTCATCAACAAAATGACCAGGACATCTTCCTTCAATCAATTCGTTGTTAACATTTACTTTTCCCACAGGATTTAATCGAGTAACTGTTACACCTGCATCTCCAACATGAATATTTTCTTCCTCAACCGTTTCAACCTTACCATCAATACTAGAATGCAGCATAAGGCGATTCCATGTTTTTGAACGAAACGACATCACCAACATAATTACGCCAAATAACAATGTAGCAGCTAGTGCCATATTGCCATAGGTAGCACCATACGATGAGTAGGTTAAATATACCCCTCCGGCTGTAAATAGAAATCCACCTATTCCGGCAACCGTAACTCCAGGAAACACAAAAAACTCCAAGGCTATTAAAAATAATCCGAGTAATACTATAAGAACAATGACCAAAACTGACATAACTATTTAATCAAGGGTTACTGATAACTTCTTCTCCAGAAGCTGTGCTTTTATAGGCAATAATTCATCAAATGAACCAATTTTTATCTGGCATTCTCCATTGTAATGTGTAAGAAATGCGCATTGCTCAGCCTGAATTGCATCATGCTCACAAATTTCACACAACACATCAATAACATGGTCAAAAGAATTTACATCATCATTATGAAGGGTCAGCTTACGTCTTTCCTTATCACTGTCTTCCTGATTATGCTCTTCGCTTCGTTTACTAAATGAAACCATTTTTATTAAAGTTTCTCTAAATTAAGTTGTTTTTTTTGTGAAAAACTAATCTATTAGTGGGTTTCACTCCCGATAATCGCAAATAAAATAATACTAAGATTCTCGACATAAAATCAAATAGCAAAACACAAACCCATGCCAATCGTGCGTATTATTTCTTTAAATCATTTGTCAGGTTGATCTGCTTTCCTTCTTTAAAAACGACAACAAAAGCACCATTAAAACCAGCCTCCCTAACTTTAGCCAATTCTTTGGCAGCCGCACTATAAGTTGGATAACTTCCTGAAAAATATTTTGTCAACTCTTTTCCCGCAATAGGAACTTTACTTATGGTTGGGATTTTACTTAATGCATCAGCATTTGGCTCATTCCTGAAAACACCAATCTGAATACGATACTCATGTTGATCCTTCTTCAACTCTTTTTCAACAACTTCTATTACCGGTGCAACAGCAGCTACTTCAGTTTTAGTATTCCCATGAAGCTCTTGATAGGTCTTCTGAGCTTTACCCGCATCTTTCGACTCTCCGTTAGCATCAGATAAAACACTTCCCTCTCTTAAAAGGTCAACATACGAAAACAAAGCTCCTTCCTGCTCCTGCACACCTGAGCGCTTAAGTGCCCCGGCTTTTTCGAAACGTTCAATATCGAAGCCCAACATTGGATTGGTCATTTCCTTGGCCTGACGAAAATAACCATTAGCAGCTGATTGCGGCACCTCTAAAAATGTGAAATCCTTAGTTGGCTGACTAGCGCTTACTCCTGTTATTTTTGAACGATATATACGGTACTTTTCATCAAGCGAACTATGATATACCTTAAGAGCAGTTAACTTCAACTCCTTCGATTTCTCAATCATACCGGCAGCAATCGTTTGCTCTTCCTCAATCGTATCACGTTTTTTGAAAGGCGAAGAAACAACAGGCACCACTTGCGATGGTTGATTGGATGCATTTTCCAATAACTGCGATGATTCTAAAGTTAAAATATTACCCCAAATATAAAGTGAATCAGCTTGCTTAAGTTTCTGTATCTCATCTTCAGAAAATAAAGCTGCGTACATCAATTCCAACTCATCTAAACGGCGTTTAAACTCTTCATCGGTATAAAAGGTATATTCTTCAGGTATCAACACTTCAGCCAAGGCCGAACTTGACTTATCCTTCACCTTCACCTGACTTGGCGCTGTATATCTACCTTGACGAACCAATTCTTTTATCCGAGTAACTTCAACAATTCGCGCATTATTAAAACTTTGCTCAATTTTTCCGTCCAATCCATAAACTTGTTTCTCAAGGGATAAAATATCGTTCACCAACATGGCTCGCTCTGTTTCTGATTTAGTTCGTGCATATCGCTCACGCTTACCGGTCATTAACATTGAGAGACTATCTTTTTGCAGGCTTAACTGTTGCCCAGACACAAATAATGCTTTTGCCTCATCGCTTTTAAAATGCGACAACTCACTATACACAAGGGTATCAGCTACCATGTACGAAAATGTACCTCTTTTGCTGCCTCCTTTACTTTTCGAACGAGCCTTTCCATTGGCACCCGTGTTTTTTACACTTTCTTCTGACAACTCAAGAGCAGCAATGGCCTTGACTTCATTCATATCTGAAACGAGGTTTTTAACAACAGAATCATCCCATTTCAGTTCATATACCATCACTAAACTATCATTAGTTTCACGATTAGAAGCAAAATAGGCAATGGATTTAAACTCATCACTTACAAACAGGTAATCATCCTTTGGAGAATTAAAGGGAATGCCCATATTTACAGGCTCAGAAAATGATTTACTTTGTGCATCGTAAACGGTCTTATAAATATCGTAACCACCAATACCTCCTTCGCGATTTGACGAAAAAAACAAGGTAGAACCATCGATTTGCAAGAACGGATGAATATCATCGGCATCGGAATTAATAGAAGACAAGGCCTTACTGTCTCCCCATCCATCCAGCAATTTTTCCATTTTATAAAGGTCACCATTCTTAGACAATTCATCTTTCATTGAAAAATAAACCTCATCACCTCTTTCTGTCAGATATAAAATCCCCTCAGGATCAACACCAGCTTCAAAGAAATCCTTATTTCGAGTCACCTGACCAACATCGGCAACAGGATGGTAATAATCTAAAAGATCAGCGATTGCTAATGTGTCTCTTGCATACACATCCAAGTGATAAACCTTACTTGAATATCGGCGACCAACTTCGCATTGCAATTTATACAGCTCAGCCCTTTCATTTCGAATATCAGATGTGCTTGCATACTTCAAGAAACGCGTATACTGAACAATAGCCTCATCAAACGAATAACTCAATTGATAAGCTCTACCCAAATAATAATACGCATCGCGACTGACGCCTTTTACTGCTGCATACTTCAATCGCTTTACGGCTTCTGAAATATTCCTATTAAGCTGCAATAAACAAATGCCATAATAATAATTGTACTTAGCTTCTCTATCGTATTTACCTAGCAGATATGAATACGCCTTTTCAGCTTCAACGTAATCTTTACTGCGAAATATTTCAAGTGCTTGTTTCGAAGAATAAGTTGTTTGCGCCTCAAGGGACATTGAAAACAACAACATTATTAATAAACCCAAGAATCCTTTTCTAATCAACATATCTTCCTAATCTTTTCGTATCTATGAATTGGCAGCCCAAAATTAAGCATTCGCAACGAAATACACCGCCAATAGGCAATTTAATATCTTTCTACGCACAGCAACTTACCATAAACTTAATAGCTCCAAAGCTTAAACACAAATTTTTATATAAACACTCATTCGTTTTATACCCATTCATTTTACTCAACAAAGGATAAAAGCATTGTGCACAAGCGCTAACAAGACAGCTAAGCCTACTGAAACATTGACTGTTAATAACTTTTGAACCATGTCCTCCATTAATCGTTGTTTATTTAAATATATTTGTAACAATTAATAAAAAGTATATGTCAGTATTAAAAGAAGGTGATAAGGCTCCTGTTTTTCAAGGTCTGAATCAGGACGAAAAAAACATTAGTCTAAGCGATTATAAGGGACAAAAGGTAATTCTATACTTTTACCCAAAGGATAACACACCTGGATGTACAGCAGAATCGTGCAATCTAAGTGATAACTATGATGAATTGACGAAACAAGGATTTGTAGTAATTGGTGTCAGCCCTGACAGCATCGCATCCCATCAAAAATTCATTGCTAAACACAGTCTGCGTTTTAATCTCATTGCTGACACCGAAAAAATAATACTGGAACAATACAATGCTTGGGGCGAGAAAAAAATGTACGGAAGAACCTACATGGGAGTGCTTCGCAAAACCTTTATTATTGATGAAAATGGTGTTATTATTAAAATATTTGAAAAAGTAAAGACTAAAGACCACACCAATCAAATACTTAGTGAGCTTGCATAAGTACACCTTGACTAAATGAAGAAACAGAAAAATATATAGTACAATGGCAGAAAAAGATAAAAAGGACAACAAAGTAAATCAGGAAAAACTGAAAGCGCTCCAGTTAACGATGGACAAGATTGACAAAACCTATGGCAAGGGTACTATCATGAAAATGGATGACAATTCAGTTCAAGATATCCCGGTTATCCCGACAGGTTCAATTGCTTTAAACTTAGCACTTGGTGTTGGTGGTCTTCCACGCGGTAGAGTTATAGAAATATACGGCCCTGAATCATCTGGTAAAACAACCTTAGCTATCCATGCCATTGCTGAAGCTCAAAAACAAGGTGGAATTGCAGCATTTATTGATGCAGAGCATGCCTTCGATCGCTTCTATGCAGAGAAACTAGGCGTTGATTTGGAAAACCTGTTAATTTCCCAGCCAGATAATGGTGAGCAAGCTTTAGAAATTGCTGATCAATTAATTAGCTCTTCTGCCATTGATATTATCGTTATTGATTCGGTAGCAGCACTTACACCTAAAGCAGAGATTGAAGGAGATATGGGTGATTCCAGAATGGGATTACAAGCTCGCTTAATGTCACAAGCACTTCGTAAACTGACATCTACCATCAACAAAACGAACACCACTTGTATCTTTATCAACCAGTTACGTGAAAAAATTGGAGTGATGTTCGGTAATCCTGAAACAACAACTGGTGGTAACGCACTTAAGTTCTATGCTTCTGTTCGTTTAGACATTCGTCGTGTTACGCAGATTAAAGATGGCGAAAATGTAGTTGGAAGTTTAACTCGCGTGAAAGTTGTGAAAAACAAAGTTGCGCCTCCATTCAAAAAAGCAGAATTTGAAATTCGCTACGGAGAAGGTATCTCAAGGGTTGGCGAGGTTCTTGACCTTGGAGTTAACCTGGAAATAGTCAAGAAGAGCGGTTCGTGGTTTAGCTATGGCGAAACAAAACTTGGCCAAGGACGTGAGGCTGTTAAAGAAGTCATCAAAGATAATCCTGAGTTAGCCGAAGAGCTGGAACAAAAAATAATGGCCGCCATTAATACAAAATAACACAGCTGTTACTGCATAAAAAAAACAATGAGGCTGTCTCAAAAGTCAAAAAAGAATCTTTGAAACTTATAATTTGTAACTAACTTCAATATTTGTTACCCCTAAATCCCCTGAAGGGGACT
>NZ_JBNGOY010000021.1:0-88467 GCF_050589805.1 Carboxylicivirga fragile
TCAAATATCCTTTTTTACTACCCCTAAATCCCCTGAAGGGGACTTAAGCCTCCACTTTAGGGGAGGTTTGGAGGGGTAAAACGAAAGTAAAATAAGAAACTGTAAGTTTACTTGTTCACAAAAATACTTTTTGGACACCCTCTTTTTTATGATTATCAATCAAATTCAACGGGCACAACCAAAGTTGTTCTAACGGGCTTACCACGTTGCACACCAGGGCTCCATTGATCAAGTTCTGAAACAAGCTGTATTGCGTACTTTGCTTCTTTATCATTCGATCTATTAAGTGCTAAAATATTACTTAGTTCACCTTTGTGACTCAATTGAAACTGAACATCAACCGTTCCTCTTAAATCAGCATCTTCTTTTACCTGCTCGATTCGAGTATATAAAGTTGCAAAATAGGTTTCCAAACCACCTTGATACGAAGGCATATTTTCAACAACATAAAATACAGGTTTGCCATCCTTACCACTTGGTGGTGGTGGAGGAGGCGGAGGTAATTCACCTTTCTTTTCACCAGTTGGAGAAGGTAGTGGCGGAGGCGTCATTTTACCTTTGTATTTCTTTCGATATAATGAAGCATCTAATTTAAAGGCCGACTCTCTCATTACAACAATCATGAGTTCCTCCTTCTTCACATTTACCTCTTTGGTTTCCATTCCAACAAACGAAAAAACCAACTTATCTCCTGGAGTGACCTCCAACTCAAACTCCCCATTAATATCAGCGACACAACCATTAGTTGTTCCTTTAACAACAACACTAGTACCTGGCAATGGAAAGCCTACCAACTTATCTATTGATTTACCAGTATTCGGATCCAAAACGGCTTGCACTTCTTGTAAAAGGACTTCTCCTTTCACAATAAAAGTTTCCTTCTTACTTTGGTCTACAATTTCACTTGCAGGCTTATCACCTGACTTTAATTCATACACAGGCTCACTAAAAGCCCACAATAAACCGCCAATAAAAGGCAGCACCATCAGCAACTTTAGAAGTCGCCATTTGGATTTTCTGTCATTTTTCATCATTTTTAGTCTTCGTTTATTTTGGGAGAACCGGAAGTGATTGGCTAGCACTGATACTTCCGCTCCCATTGTTTCACTAATAATTGTTTGAATATATTCATCCTTACGAAAGCCTTCGTCCAAGACTTTTTTATCGGCAATAAATTCCAAATTCTGCTTAATTAATCGGGCGTAAGCCCAAGTAAATGGGTTAAACCATAAAATCACAAGCATTAGTTCGCTTAGCATTACATCCAACCAATGGCGCTGCTTTAAATGAACCATCTCGTGTACCATTATCTGCTCATTATCTCGCGACAGATATGATTCATCTTTCACAAAAATTCGATTGGCAAATGCAAATGGTGTATCCACCTTAGGGTTAAGACATATAATTACACCGTTCTTTTTAATTTTAACAGATTTATATGCAAGCTTAACTAATTTCAGAAGATTAAATAAAACTCTGGCTCCAAGAAAGAATGAAATGCTTAGGTAAATATATGGCAGAATAGATATCCAATTAAAATCAGGCTTTTCAGGTATATGTGGGGCAGAAGCTCCAACGGATTGTGCTTGTACAGGAATAAAACCAGCTTGCTCATTTATGCTTTCAACAATTACCACATAGTTGATCTTAATAAGTGGCAATATGATAGCTGTTATCAGTCCCAAAAGAAGAAACCACCTATTTATTGAATAGTGTGCATCATTCCGAAGAAAAAATTGATACACCGCATAAAACAAAATCAACACAAGAGCCGATCGAGATATTAGAAGTAAAGATTCCATCATGGTAATTTATTTATTTTGATTCTGACTCTTTCAACATTGCCTCAAGATCCTCCAAGGTCATGTCATTATCTTTTGCAAAGAAATTGGCAAAACGCGCAAAACTTCCACCAAAGTAATTAGTCATTAAATACTTCATTTGATACGATGAGTATTGCTCTTTTGAAATAAGCGGATAATACACATAAGTATTTCCCATTGACTTATTATCAACAATGCCTTTCTTCTTTAGCACCTTTAAAACCGTGGCTACCGTATTATAAGCGGGCACCTTAACACTAAAACCGTCAAGAAGCTCTTTTATGGTGCCTTCATTTAGTTGCCACAATATTTGCATCACTTCTTCTTCTGCCTTTGTTAATTGTTTAATTTCCATATCGATAATAAAAACACATAAACTACTACAATTATAATACTATATTTATAGTATTGCAAGACAAATGTGATATTTAATTAAATAACATGCTCTAATAAATTAAACCCAATCTATGCATTTGAAATAAAAATTTAAGCCCAAATGCATAGCGATAAAGTAACTCATCCATTTTGGAGAAAAACCAAAATGGTGATTTTCTAGATCGGGGTTAATCCTTGCTAAATGCAGATAGTTCGTCATTACATGACTCCTACTGCATAACCCGGGTTAAAATAAAAAACTTGTCCTTAGGCTAATTAGTGGAGAATTATAAGGAAAATAAAGGATCTATAATGGCAGTTTAAAAGTAAATTTCGACCCTAGGCCTTCCTCCGATTGCAACTCAATAGAACCTTCAAGTAATTGTACCAAGTTCTTCGTTATGGTTAAGCCTAATCCATTCCCTCTGTTAAGATTACTAACGTCATTTCCTACCTTTAGGAAACGCTCAAATATTTGTTTTTGATAGACTTTATCGATACCAACGCCTGTATCTTCCACATAAAATAATATGTATCTATCTTGCACTTGAAAACCTAACTTAACGTAACCTTTACTTGTAAACTTTAGTGCATTACTAACCAGGTTATTTAATATTTGCCTAAGCCTAAACTCATCGCTAACAATGGTAATATTATAAGACGGCACTTCAAGAATAAACTCAAGATCTTCTTTATTTTTATAGTAATCTGAAGTAAGGTAGTTATTATGAATTTGCTCCATTATATCACCAACAAGTATTCTACTTTTAACAATCTTTAGTTGACTTGATTCAATCATCGAAATATCAATGATATCATTTAATAAATGCAGTAAATCATCACCATTGGATTGAATCATATTGGCAAACTCAGTCCTTTCTTCCTCATTAAAATCCCCTTCTAACAACAATTCAGAAAAACCAACAATCGCATTCATTGGCGTTCTAATTTCATGACTCATATTTGATAGAAAGGCTGTTTTGAGTCGATCTGCCTCTTCTGCCTTCAGCTTTGAATTCAGCAACTCTTCTTCCGTTTGCTTATGCTCTTCAATCTCCTCTTCAAGACTTTGTGTACGCTGTTTAACGCCTCTCTCAAGCTCTTCATTAAGCAATTGCAATTTCCGCTTAAGCTTAATATTCGACAAATACCTAAAGTAAATAACGCCTGCAATAAGTATTAAAAGAACCGTAAAAAACACAAAGCTAAATAGGTAGTTTTTGTTGCGAGCTATTTCCAAATCCCGTTCGGCAATGTTCTTTTTTAAAACCAGCTTGTCTTTTTCAACCTGCTGTAAGGTATAATCCAGTTCCAATTGTGCAATCCTATTTAATTGATCAACCGTAAGTACCGAATCCTTCATTTGAGAATACAAAACATGTTTCTCAAGGCTTTTCTTGTAATCTCCCTTTTTCCGATATATTTCAGATTGAACCAGATAGTCCTCCATCAATATCTTTACTAAATTCGATTGCTCTGCCAAATTGATACTTTCGTTTAAACTGGCATTGGCCTTATTTAACTGGCCTTTTAAAAGAAAAGTCTTTGCCTGATTTTTTAAGGTGATTGCAGCTAAGTTAGCAAGTTCATATCTGTAACTCTCTTTCAAAGAAAGTTCATAATAATAAAGAGCACTATCTAATTTTCCAGATGTACGGTAGACATTTCCAATATTATTCAATACAGCACAGTGCCTCTCTTTTAATTGTAAAGTAACAGGCGCATAATTCAGCGCTTTTCGATAATAAATAAGCGCAGAATCATTTTTTTGTTGATACCAGAAAAATGAACCAACTGAGTTGTATACGGTTGCCAATAAATCTGAATGCACTTTATCTCCAAGCTCAATAGCATTAAAATATAACTCCCTCGCTTTGGGATAATCATTTAGATTACGATAAAGAATTCCTAAATTATTAATTGAATGAATTAAACCTGTCGTATCTTTTTGTTCGATGAATATATCTTTCGCCTTCAAATGATATTCCAATGCCTTTTCGAAGGCTCCACCGTATCGATATATACTCCCAATATTATCTAAACATTTGGCAATACCTAATTCAAAATTAGCCACCGTATAAAACTTCAAAGCCATGCTCATATTTGTAAAAGCAGTACGGTTTTGGCCTTGTAGCTGTTGATTTGAAGCGAGCCTAAAATAAGCATCGGCCAACTGTAGCGTATCATTAGCTAGCATTGCCTTATCAATATTTTTTTCTGAAGCTACCCTTTCTTCCGAAAATGAGATTTGCTCTGAGTTATTTGATGCACCATTCGTATAACCAATCGTATCCGAAACATTATTACCATCATTAGCTACACATGGCAGATTTGTCGCAACTATAATAAGAATAGTTAAAACCAGATATCTAATAATGTCAGTTACTTTCATGTGTCTATATTTTATTTTTCAATGGCCACATGGAACTCGCCACAATAGTCATTCCCCTGTGTGAGAAAACTTTTCTCATTGCTCGTTTCATCTGTTTATATTTTTGTTTTTAATGGTCTCCCGATAGCCATCGGGATTAGCCATGCTCCTGCGCGAGATAACCACTCTGATGGCTCGTTTCATAGACACAAACAAGTAGTATATCACGCAAATATAACAATATTAAAAAAGAAAAAGTTTCCAGAATGTAAAGAGGCTAGCACTGTGTTTGCTGAAGTAAACTCTTCTCAATTTATAAAAAGAACTGTAGAATAAAATTCTACAGAGGTAATTTAAAGGTAAATCGCGATCCTTTGCCTTCCTCGGAATAGAGTTCGATTGAACCATTAAGTAGCTGAACCAAATTTTTGGTAATTGTAAGTCCAAGACCATTGCCGCGGTTAAGGTTCGTCACATCATTTTTAACCTTTAAGAAACGCTCGAATATTTGTTTCTGATAAGCTCTATCAACACCAACCCCGGTATCTTCAACGTAAAAATAAACATTTTTATCTTTGGTAAAGAAACCGAGCTCAACATGTCCTTCTTTGGTGAACTTAAGAGCATTGCTAATCAGGTTATTTAAAATCTGTTTGAGCCTAAAAGCATCACTGTTAATAGTTAGATTCATTGCTGGTTTTTCAAGTCTAAATTCAAGCTTATGCTTTCCTGTAAGATCGTTAGATTTCAGAAAACTACTGTAAACCTGCTCTATCAAATCACCCACCACAACATCACTAAGCGATATTTTAAGCTGACTTGATTCAATCATCGATATATCAATAATATCGTTTAATAAATTTAGCAACTCATCTCCGTTGGACTTAATCATCTTTGCAAAGTCCATACGCTCTTCTGCATCAAAATTAGCATCCAGCAACAATTCTGAGAAACCAATAATTGCATTCATTGGTGTTCTAATTTCATGACTCATATTTGATAAGAATGCTGTCTTCAAACGATCAGATTCCTCAGCTGCGACTTTCGATTTCTCCAATTCCTGTGTTCGCTCCATTACTTTTTCCTCTAGATCCTTTGCAAAATCCTCAAGCTGAGATTTCTGAAAAGCAATTTCATCTCGATGCTTATTAGCAATGTTTCGTTGAATTTCAATCTCCCTGGTTCGATTAATCACCAACTTCTCAAGTTCTTGTTTAGCCGCGCCAAGTTTACGAATGCGGTATCGAATAAAATAAACCACAACAAATAAAACTATAACGCTTACAAGTACTATAAACCATGGCTCCAGCCACCAAGGAGGATGCACTTCAATGGTTAAAGATTTTGTATTATTACACAAAACCCTGTCTGAATTGGTTGACCTAATTTCAAGCGTATAGGTATCAGGAGCCAAATTTATAAATGTTAGGTGCCTCTGTTTTCCCAAGGGAATCCAGCTCTCTGAATTTGGCAACATCCTATAATAATAATCTATCTGAACCGGATTACTGTAGTCTAGGGCAGCAAAGTCCAACCTGAAAAAGCGCTCATTAGAATCAAATTCTATTCGATCGGTATTTATTATCGTCTTTTTTATTACACCATCATGCCATCTTGCCGTATCTTGTATTGTAATACTGTTATCGTACAACTGCATAGTTGTAAAATATAGAGGTGGCTCAAAATCAGATCGCTCAATCTTTTCAGGATCAAATATGGTTACTCCATTTATACCTCCAAATGCAAACCGTCCATCTTTAAGCCTTAATCCAGCATTATTAAATTCATTACTCTGTATGCCATCATGTACATCATAATTTACAACTTCTTCCGATTCAATATTAAAGCATGACAAACCATTATTGGTCGAAATCCACAGCTTATTATCGTGTTCAAGCGTTTGATAAACATGTGCATTATTAAGCCCATTACTTGCATCAATTCTGAGAACAACGTTTAAAGTATCATCCAACATATTAGCTCCACTACCAGTACTAACCAATATTCTTCCTTTTTCATCCTCATGAACGGAGTTTATGTAATTACTACTTAAAGAAGTGCTATCGTCTTTATAGTGATAAAGCGAAGTAAAGTCATCTGATTTAAAATTATAAACATTTAAACCGCCATAAGTTGAAATCCAAAAACGTCCTTGACTATCACTAAAAACATCCCAAATGACTGAACTACAAATATCATTTTCATTTGGACCATAATAGTATCGTGTAAACACACCTGAATCATCATCCAAACGAGCCAAACCCATAGCTGTACCAATCCATATTCGATTCAGTTTATCTCGAGCTATGGCATATATTTCTTTGTCAGGAATACCCGATTTATTTTGCTCAGAATACGTATAATGTACTTTCGAAGCAGTTGTCGTATTATACTTATACAAACCTGTTGATGTACCTATCCATAAATAATTTGGCTTTTCGAAATAAAGAGCCCAAACAGAGAAGTCTACACCTTCACCATTTATAAAAACACTTTTGTAAGAATTAAGCCTACTATTCCAACACGTTAATCCCACATTAGTACCAATCCAAATTTCATTATTAGTACCCTCTGCCAGTGCATAAACCGAGCGCCCAACTATACCATTATCATCCGTACCTTCTGTTATATGCTGAAACTTTTCTCCATCAAGGTTAACATGAAACAAACCACTACTCTTAGTACCTATCCACATATGGTTTCTATCATCAACAAAAAGGTCAATAATAAAATCATCAGGCACAAAGCTTTCGCTGCCAAAATTGTATTCAGTAATAATTCCCTTCGAATTTACATTACGAATACCACTACCCGATGTACCTATCCATAGGTCGTTTTCTACGCCCTTTGCTATTGATTTTACTATTGTATTTCTAAAGCCAATAAACTCATAAGTCGAGTCTTTCATGCAAAATCGATGCAAACCATCGTCGCTTGCAATCAATATATCACCATTATAATCTTCGGCAATGCGCGAAATGATATTAGAGTTCCCTGATTGTTCCTCAAACAGCGTATTATAGAAGGAATAAAAACGTTCGTTAGCGCGATCAAACTTTACAATACCTCTACCGTAGGTTCCTAACCATATATCATTAGCCGAATTAATCACAAGGCTAGTTATTGTTGTATTGGGTATCGAATATTCATTATCCTTCTGATATTCATAATTCTTAAACACCTCTGAATCCGGATTAAACTGACATAAACCATGCGAGGCTGCAACCCAAAGCATTCCTTTATTATCAAGAGCTATATCAAATAAATAATCAGAAATAATTGAGCCTGAATCATTCGAATACGTAAAATGCTTTAGTTTTTCTGTATTGTAATCAAAAACACTTAAACCTCCACCATTGGTACTAATGTATAACTTATTGCGCGATACATCTTCAACCATTTTCGTAACAGTCCCATTTATTAAATCAGTTTCTCGATTAGAACCTTCTTTAATAACACTTACTCCCACGCCATCATATCGATTAACGCCATCTTGTGTACCTACCCAAATAAAACCACGTTTATCCTTTAATATGGTATGTACCGTATTCTGAGACAGACCATTGTCGATTGAAAACTGCTTGGGCGAGTAATTCTTATCTTGCGCATTCAATTGATTTAAGGCAAACGTTAAGGCAAGCACAATAATAGTTGCGCATATCCTCACTCCCTTTTTCACAATCCTACACATTAAAAATCGCACGTAATTAATCATATCTGTGTTTGGCAATTTCAATCTACACAAAGTCATCTCTACCCAAATATAATAATTTGAAACAGTAACACAAACCCTAACTTACCTAACTATAAATCTGAAATACATTATCTAATTACCATAAACAATTAATAACGGCTATGCATACATACAGCATAGCGCACTTACATTTCTGAAAACTGTTTGGAATAAAATTCTTACCTTTTGCAAGTATTATATAATATCAACAACCCAAATCATACGTAAAATGATAAATTTTAATCTCAAAAAGGTGACTATACTATTTATGGTCTCCGGCATTCTTATGTTGCCATCTGGATTGATGGCTCAAAAAAAGAATAAAGAAAAAGACAGTGCAAAAGACACATTAATTACCAGCGGTTTAGTTTCCGGGCTGAAACTTCGAAACATCGGACCTGCATTTACCTCAGGTAGGATCGCCGACTTTGCGGTTAATCCATGTAATCACTCTGAATTTTATGTAGCAGTAGCCAGTGGCAACATCTGGAAAACAAGCAATAATGGCATCACCTTCGATCCTGTATTTGACAAGTATGGCACTTATTCAATTGGGTGTTTGGCCATGGATCCTAACAACTCAAATGTGGTATGGGCTGGCACTGGAGAAAACAATCACCAACGCGCATTAGGCTATGGCGATGGTGTGTATAAAACTGTTGACGGTGGCAAATCATGGACAAATATGGGTCTGAAAGAATCGCGCCAAATAGGCATGATTTTGATCGATCCTCGTAACTCAGATGTGGTTTATGTAGCTGCCGAAGGTTCGGCCTGGGGATCAGGTGGAGAACGTGGCTTATATAAAACTATTGATGGTGGTAAGACATGGGAGAAATCCCTTGATATAAGCATCCACACAGGTGTTAACAATATTATTTGCGACCCTCGCAATCCGGATATATTGTACGCCACAACCGAACAACGACGTCGTCATGTTCATACTAAAATTGGTGGTGGACCTGAATCAGCAGTATACAAATCAACTGACGCAGGTAAGAACTGGCGTAAGCTTAAAAGCGGATTACCTACCGAGCATATTGGTGGAATGGGTATCGCTATCTCGCCTCAAAATCCTGATGTACTATATTTAATCATTGAAGCTGCCAACAAGGCTGGTGGTTTTTTCCGGACAAGTGATCGCGGTGAATCATGGAAAAAAATGAGTGACCACCATTCCAGTGGACAATACTATAACGAAATATTCTGTGATCCTGTTGAATTTGATAAGGTTTATTCAGTTGAAACGTTTTCGCATGTCACCAAAGATGGTGGTAAAACTTGGACAAAATTAAGCACAAAAGATCGTCACGTAGATGACCATGCACTTTGGGTAGATCCAACCAACAATAAGCATTTCATGATTGGTGGCGACGGTGGTGTTTATATCACCTACGATGATGGTGACAACTGGAGACAAGTGAGCAACCTGCCAATCACTCAATTTTATCGTGTAGCTGTTGATAATGCTGAACCATTCTATAACATTTATGGGGGAACACAGGACAATGCAACTCAAGGTGGCCCAGTACAAAACACCAGTACTTTTGGTGTAACAAGTGGAGAATGGATTGTTACCGTTTTTGGTGATGGATTTTGGTCACGCATTGACCCAACCAACCCCGACATTGTATACAGCGAGTGGCAGTATGGAAACGTTGTTCGTTATGACAAAAAAAGTGGTGAAAAAATCAGCGTTAAGCCACAACCAAAAAAGGGTGAATTGACTTATCGTTGGAACTGGAATGCCCCGCTTATTTTAAGCAAACACAATCACAAAACCTTATACATGGCTGCCAATAAGGTGTTCAAAAGTGTAGACCGAGGCAATACATGGGAAGTGATTTCAGAAGATTTAACAACACAGATTGATCGCAATACTTGGCCAGTAATGGATAAATACTGGAGTTCTGATGCTGTGGTGAAAGATGTTTCTACTTCACAATTTAACACAATTGTTTCTCTGGACGAATCGCCTGTTAAAAAAGGATTGATATATGCAGGAACCGACGACGGACTGATTCAGGTAACTGAAGATGATGGAAAAACTTGGCGCAAAATCGCTTCATTTCCGGGTGTTCCTGAATACACTTATGTGAGCGATATTTATGCATCTCGTTTTGATGAGAACGTTGTGTATGCCACTTTCGATAACATGAAACGAGATGATTTTAAACCATACATTGTTAAAAGTAACGATAAAGGTAAATCGTGGATCGCTATTTCATCGAACCTACCTGAGAATGGAACGGTTCATACACTTGAGCAAGATTTCAAACGCAAAGAATTACTTTTTGCTGGAACAGAGTTTGGTGTTTTCTTTTCGATTAACGAAGGTGAATCATGGGTACAGTTAAAATCAGGAATTCCAACAATAGCTGTGCGCGACTTAGCTATACAAGAACGTGAAAGCGATTTAGCAATGGCTACTTTTGGTCGCGGATTTTATGTACTCGACAACTATTCGCCATTACGTGAATTAAGTGAAGAGTTAACTAAAAAAGAGGCTCATCTTTTCGAAATTAAGGAAGCCGACTTGTATATGCAAACAGGAAAAATTTATGGCCAAGGTGCAACCTATTACGGTGCCAAAAACCCTGTATTTGGTGCAACTTTTACTTTTTACCAAAAAGAAGTACCACAAACCAAGAAGCAAATTCGACAAAAAAAGGAGAAGGAATTATTTAAGAATGGAGAGCGAATTCCTCAAACTAGTCTGAAACAATTGGATGACGAAAGTAAAGAAGTTCCGGCTTATCTACTTATTACCATTAAAGATGCCGAAGGAAGTATCGTTCGTACCATGACGAAGAAACCATCGAAAAACATTACACGATTCACATGGGATCTTCAATACAACAGTCCAGAAATTATCAAAACTAAGAAGTTTGATCCATTCAAAAAGACTGAAGGAGGTATCTTTGCATTACCAGGAAAATACACCGTTGAAATCAACCAGGTAAAAGATGGGGTAAGTACTCTACTAGCTTCAGCCAAAGAGTTTGAGGTGAAAGCACTAAACAACACTACTCTTCCGGCCAAGGATAGAGCAGCCATGGTAGCTTTCCAAAAAGAAGTTAGCCAGCTCTCAAAAGCAATTAGTGGAAGTATGCGCTTAACATCTTCTCTTTTAGATGAAGTAAGAGACATGAAACAAACGGCCTTAACATTGCCAGGTGCACACGATGAGTTACTTCCAGCCTTATCATCTCTTGAAAATGAACTTAACGAAATCATGTTCAAATTCAGAGGAGCTAAAGCAAAAGCTAGTTGGGAAGAAATTCCTCCGGCTGATATGCCAATTTACAATCGTTTAAACAGCGTTATTTGGGCACAAATCAATAGCACATCTGATATTACCGGCACGTCAAATATGTCTTACGAAATTCTTAAAGAAGAATTTCCTCCAGTACTGGAGCAGCTAAGTACACTAGCTAAAACAAAGATAATTGACGTTCGTAAAATGATGGATCAGCTAGATGCACCATATACAGAAGGAAGAATTCCTGTATGGAATAATTAACCGAGATATAAAACACTTTAAAATAACAAATTACAAAACAGACCTTATTATTAAATAGGGTCTGTTTTTTTTATCAAAGCATTTTATTTTATTGTGTTGGTTTCATATATTTACTCCCTAATTAATTTAAACAATTAAAATCTAAAATGACAACAAGAGCCATTTTGCCGCATATTGGATTCGGCAACGTTAAATTCGGAATGGAAGAACACGAAGTATCAAGTTTAATTGGTGATCCTGATGAAACAGAAATTCAAAACTATGGCGACGGAGGCGAAGCTAATGTACTTTATTACGACGATCTCGGTCTTTCAATGTCTTTCGACAACGAAGAACAATTCAAACTTGTAGAAATTTCTTTCGAAAACGAAGCTTTTGTACTACATGGTACAATTAAGGTAGGAATGTTAAAAGAAGACTTCCTTAAAGCTCTCGAAAATCTAGAAATGGGCGACTATGATAGTGAAAAGATGGATGACGAAGGTTTTGAAAACATGGAACAATTAACCTTCGAAAAAGAAAATGTTAATGTTTGGATTGAAGGCGATAAGGTTTCTACTATTCAAATAGGACCAGAATTTGTTGATGACGAAACCATACGTTGGCCAGCAAGAGAAATTACAGAAGATTAAATATTTCAAGTCCTGCTGAAGCAGGACTTTTTTTTTCATTCGTTGAACCGAAGTATACCGTATTAATTACCCTCGCTTAATTCTTAGATCAATCTTTTTTCTATTTATTAGATTAAACCCCTTATTCTTTCATGGAAGAAAACAATCTATTCACGAAAAAAAAGCGGTCATTACCCAAGAAGCCAAAGGAAAACGAAACTAATTAAGCGACTGTCCGTTTCAAACAGTAAACAAACATTTTGGAGATAAGTAATAATCTCTTATTTTTACAGACAAGTAAAAGATATAAAAGATGAAAAAGATTTCGTTAGTTGCCGTTGTTATACTTTTTGTTGCATTAGGAATGAGTTCTTGTAAAAGTACTGAAGACTGCCCTGCATATAGCTCTGTTGAAACAGAACAAACTGCCGAAAGAGCATAAGGAAACAACCCAAAAAAAAATTACAAGTAACATGAATAAGATGTATAAATCTTAATTTATGTTACTTTTTTTATGTCCTTTTTTAACAAAACATCACACTTTTACCAGATTTTCTTTCTAATCGTAATTTTATGCGGATTTTTATAAAATCATTCTCATATTTCTTGATGATTTAATTATGAATTGCTACTTTTGTGACGCATTTTTGAAGACCTTATAAAACAATTCTTAAAAAAGCAATAAAATGTCAAAAATCAAGATTGGGATTAACGGCTTTGGCCGTATCGGACGCTTCGTTTTCCGTCAAGCTGTAGCAAAAGGAACAGTTCAAGTTGTTGCTATCAACGATTTGATTGATGTAGATTACATGGCTTACATGTTAAAGTATGATTCAACTCACGGTCGTTTCGACGGTACTGTTGAGGTAAAAGACGGTAAGTTAATTGTTAACGGTGACGAGATCCGTGTTTCTGCCGAAAGAAACCCTGCTGACATTAACTGGGGTGCTGTAGGTGCTGACTATGTTGTTGAATCAACTGGTTTATTCTTAACTAAAGAATCTGCACAAGGACACATTGATGCCGGTGCTAAGAAAGTTGTAATGT
The DNA here is from genome assembly GCF_050589805.1 of Carboxylicivirga fragile. Lineage (NCBI taxonomy): Bacteria > Pseudomonadati > Bacteroidota > Bacteroidia > Marinilabiliales > Marinilabiliaceae > Carboxylicivirga > Carboxylicivirga fragile. The sequence continues at coordinate 13,484 of NZ_JBNGOY010000021.1, forward strand.
CTGCTCCTTCTAAGGACGACACGCCTATGTTTGTTATGGGTGTTAACAACAAATTGTACTCTAGCGACATGAACTTTGTTTCTAACGCTTCTTGTACTACAAACTGTTTAGCTCCTATTGCTAAAGTACTTAACGATAACTTCGGTATTGTTGACGGTTTGATGACTACTGTACACGCAACTACTGCAACTCAAAAAACAGTTGACGGTCCTTCAGCTAAAGACTGGAGAGGTGGACGTGGTGCTGGTCAAAACATCATTCCTTCTTCTACTGGTGCTGCTAAAGCTGTAGGTAAAGTAATTCCTGAGCTTAACGGTAAATTAACTGGTATGGCTTTCCGCGTACCAACTCCTGATGTATCAGTAGTTGACTTAACAGTTAATTTAGCTAAAGGTGCTTCTTACGAAACTATTTGCGCTGCAATGAAAGAAGCTTCTGAAGGAGAATTAAAAGGTATTTTAGGTTACACTGAAGATGCTGTTGTTTCTAACGACTTCATTGGTGAAACTCAAACTTCTGTATTCGATGCTAAAGCAGGTATTGCTTTAACTGACACTTTCGTGAAAGTTGTATCATGGTACGACAACGAAATGGGTTACTCAGCTAAAGTATGTGAATTAATTGAGTACATGGAATCAGTAAAATAATTCATTTTACACCATATAAGAAACGCCTTCATTTTTATGGAGGCGTTTTTTTGTGCTTTTTTATCGAATTGATCTACTAGGATTGAAAGAACCTAAGGTCTTAACAAAGAATTGATAAAAAAAGGATATTCTGGTTATGGAAATAATACCGATTACAAACCAAAACGATTGATAAAAAATCAATCTGTGCCTTTTGTATCGGCATTAACCATTGTAATTAGCAAAATGCTTTATCAATCATTTTGGAATACAACTGGTATAAGGTCAATTGTATGCAAACTAAAAATACCTGATAGAACGCATACTACCCTCCTCTTCTTTCTTCTTTCTTAAAAATCGTCTATCCTTATTACGGCGAATCATTGAGAATGAATCAAAATTTAGCGTAATCTCATGGCTTCCTTTGGTGATACCAACATTACCAATCGGAAGATCATAGGAATAGGCTATTTGGAATGTTTTATTAATTCGAAAACCGGCCAAAAAAGCAACTGCCTGATCTATTCGATATGAAACACCTGCCGAAAAGGATTCTTCGTAAAGCATTTGCATATTAATATCGAAACTACTGGATTTTCCAGCCATTCGCCAAAGCATTGAAGGTTTGAGGTATACTTTTTTACCCAAGCCAAATCCATATCCAGTAGAAAGATACAAACTACGCCGTGTTTGCATCACCACATTGGACACTTCTCCAACTTTATACTTGTTTTCTAAAACATAAGGCATTGACACTCCAAAATAGAAAGTGGGTGTATACACAAAAGCTCCTGCTCCAAAATTCGGACTAAAAGCATTAGTAACATCATTTATAAAACTCGGATCATCCTGATCAATGACTTCCAACTTATCGTTTGACAAGTTAAAATAATCGCCAGTTGCACTCACTCCCATCGACAAAAACATATCGTGCCGTAAACGAACCAAATAAGCATAGTACAGATTTAATCGGTGATTTTGTATCGGCCCTGCTTGATACGACTGAAATGCTCCACCCAGCGATACCTTAGACTTATTTAAGGGAGAATGCGCTGCCACCCAATAATTAACTGGCGCCCCCTTTATTCCCATCCATTGATGGCGCGCCACCAAATTCATTGAGAAAGCATTTCGCACTCCGGTATAAGCAGGGTTAATGATCAGTTGGGAATTAATATATTGCGTTGATAAAGGTTCTAATTGCGCACGACTTTCAATGGCTAAACCTACCAGCAAAAATAGCACTAACCTGATTCTATATAACTCATAAGCCTTTAATTTCATATCAGTGACTTAAGTATATATAACCAGTGAAAGAATCGTTAAAACCAGGTATAGTAAAAACGTAATAATAAGTGCCCGCATCAAGTAATTTGCCAGAAAATGCACCTTCATTTGCAACTCCATCCCAATTATTCAGATAATCGTCTGACGAAAAAACCAACTGCCCCCATGCATTAACTATTTGCACCTTTATATTCGCGTAAGTTTTAAAATCAGGAATATAAAATAAGTCATTTAAGCCATCTCCATTAGGCGAAAAACCATTGGGAATAAAGAAATCCGTTGTTCCATCATGCTGAACTGTAAATATCACCCATGCATTACTACAATCGTTATCAGCATCGCACAATACATATTGAAGCGAATCCTTTCCTCCATATGTTCTATTAAACGACGGGATAACTTCATTATTCTCATCTAAATAAGCATCACCATGTTTAACGTTTTGAAGAATATCAACCGTAAATGGAAAATCACCATTAATAATGTCGTTATTTAAAATTGGAACAGTTATTTCAGTTCCATGTAGATAGGTTACCGTATCGTTAACTGCAATTGGTTTGAAATCAACATCATCAACAATAATATCTACTGTAGCCCAATCACAGGATCCATGTACATTACACACTTCATAGGTAAAGACATCATTACCATGAAAAGATAAATCAGGTGTGTATTTTATAGTATTATCATCGTTAACTATTACAGTACCATTGGAAGGAAGCGATTTCACCACCAAAGACTTAATCCCATCAAATAAGCCGAAATCATTTTTAAGCACAGGTATATCAATGATGTCATCCTCATTGATACGAGCCTTATCATCATTGGCAAAAACTTCTGCCTGAGTCGCAGGTTTAATTGTATTATGCTGCGAAGTGGCAGTTAATAAAAAACCAAGGTAAACAACTAAAAATAAAACTAGGCGTTTCAAAATTAAACAGGCTTTGTGTGATAGTTTGGGATATAAAACTAATTAAACCCTTAGTCATTGCAAACAGAAAAGTGAAATAATGAAAAAATACGCTAAACGCATATCGGGATATCAAGTTTAGTAACCTAAGAACTTATAGTTATACTTCTTACTCCTTCTAATTTTTGAACAAGGAATAGCTCCCTTACTTTTATTCCTGCAAATACGATAACTAACTACTAATTGATAGTTCGAACCATAATCAATTTGTGAAGTGGTTAACCCCAACTGATATTCAAGCCCCACACTAAATTGTTGATAGACTATACCCGCTGTAACGGCCATTCCTAAACTTTTTCCAAACTGATGATCCATTGTTCGGCGATACGACAACAAGCCCCAAGTAGAAAAGTCCGGATCAGGCGTAGGTAAATACGCTTTCAGGTTTAAATCCATTCGACTATCTGTTAAAGCATTTCGGCGATACATAATAAGAGGTTCGAGGTACAAATCCCTGTCTGCTACTTTAAAACTTCCACCAGCATGAATATGCATATCCATTACACGTCGAGGCTCCATAGCTCCTTTGTACATTGGATTATTCTCGGGAATAATATTTGTAAATGCAACACCAGCATGCAATTCGTTATATTTCAATAAGGCACCAGCGCTGGCATTAAAACCTAAACCACTTTCGCCCGCACTCTGAATAACCGGATCAAAGGCATCGCCACCGGTAAATCCGCTCATATCCAAGGATGTTTGTTCCAGCATCATGGCTAAACCAAACGAAAGGGTCATTAGCTTGTTGCGCTTCTTTTGCAGCAGTACCTCGTACGAAAATGCCTGGTGCAAGCCCATCTCTTTATGAAAACCATTTCTATCGTTATACACATACGTACCAGAACCCAAATGACCAGTAACAGGCATTTGAAAACTCAATATTTGAGTGGTTGGTGCCAACTCGGTACCAAGCCATTGCTTTTGATAAAAACCACTTGCTGTGATGCAATTTTTCTGAAAAGCTGCCGCAGAGGGGTTCATCTGAAATAAATCGTATACATACTGATTTGTCAGATAATACTTTTGCCCATTAACCACCGACAAAGTGATAATGAGGCTTATCATTATTAATTGAAGCCTTTTCATCTCTTATTAGCGCTTTAGGGTTAGGTTGCCTTTTAAGATTTTTTGTACAGGATTTAACTCGATAACATACCAATAGTCATCTGATCGAACGTGCTTGCCAAGATAGGTACCATCCCAAGCAGGTTCTGATGCCAAATACTTTATCAATAATTTGCCGAAACGATCATAAATTCTAATCTCTGAATCAGGCAAGCGTTCAAGTCCATCAATCTGCCAACGATCGTTAAAACCATCACCATTTGGAGTAAAGAAGTTAGGCACATCAATATCTAAGATGTTATTAAATAAAACAGTTTCTGCTACCAAACAGCCATTATCATCCTCACAATATAAAACATGTTCTCCATTCTCCAGGTTACGGAAGACGTTCTCAGATTGAAATTCATTGTCATTAATGGCATATTTATATGGTTCTGTTCCTCCTTCGGGATATAGAACTACCTGAGCGTATATTGATGTATCAAGTCGTGCAATTACAGGAGTTTCGTTAACAACTAACTGCATTGTATCGGCATAAGTAAAACATCCATCATCACCTCGAATCCAATATTCACCGGCGTTGTATATCTCTAATAATGGATCAATTGAACCATCGCTCCACTCCCACATTTCCAGAATTGGATCCGCTTCTAAGCTTAAAGTATCCACACTACAGATAGATGTATCTGGCAATAATTCTATTTCAGGTGTTGGCATTAAGGTTACCAACTTGGTATCGAAACCATAACAGCCTGCATCATTTCTAACAATAACACGATTAATAGAATCAGCTGCTTCGGCATAAATCCAAGATGTACTCTCTCCATTTTTCCATGAATAGTACGGGAAATTTTCGTTCACTGCCACAATTTCGGAACTCAGATCCAAAGGACATATTAAAGTATCATTCCCTAAACTAAACTTAGGCACTGGATAAAGATTTACACGAACCGAATCTGTATTGCTACAACCATTTACATCTGTTATAGTCAATTCATATTTACCTCCATCTATTACCTGAATATTTTGAGTTGTTTCTCCCGTTGACCACAGGTAAGAATAATTACCAGCGATATTTCCTAATTCTACTGAAGTACCAGGACATACACTATGATCTGCTCCTAAGTCAAATATGGGAGCAGCATTAACAGTAACATTCACAACATCTTCTCCCCAACAACCATACACATTACTCACTTCCAATTTATAGTCTCCGCCACTTGTAACCAAAAGTTCATTGGCATTTAATGATGAATCATCATTCCATCTATAAGTAACATAATCAGTACTAGGCGTAACTCTTAAATAATCAAACTCACAGGTCACTACATCAGGCCCTAAATCAACCGTTGGCACAGGGTTAGCATTTACAACAACCGTATCAGAATCAATACAACCATTGGCATCAACAATATCTAATTGATAACTTCCTGACTGGTTTGCTATATAATCTGCATTATCTAACAAATGAGTATTACCAGTACTTTCAACTCTACTCCATGAGTAGCTTCTTGTGCTTGGATGTGTATTTTGCAGTCGTTGACCTACGTTTTCACATGTAGTAAAAGGCCCTTGCGATGGAATTGGATCAGTGTTATGAACTCCAATTGTTATTGCATCAGTGGCAACACAACCAAATTCATCTACAGCGCTTACTGTATGAGTACCTGCGGCATTAACCATCAACTTAGCACTTGTCCAATCATCATATCGCTGATTAGAGTCACCATTCCAATACATATAATCAAATACATTGGTTGAAGTTCCAGAAGAACCAAAACTCTGCACCTTAATACTATCTTCTGTTCCAGGACATAAATTAAAATCGTTTGGTAATTGAACTGTTGGCAAGGTATGTTCATCTACAACAATATTACTTGTTTTTATACAAGTAAGATAGGTCGCGGTCAATACATAGTTGCCAGGTTGATCAACTGTTATCTGCGTTAAATTATTAGTACCTGCAATTGAATTCCCTTCGTGCGTCCATGCATAAGTATCATATCCATCCGAAGTAATAATTTCTATACTTTCCCCCTGACACAATTCTCGTGTAAGATTTAATGGTGGTGGGTTTGTATCATAAAAACCAATCCTAACTGTATCACTTACAACGCAACCATTCACATCGGAAGCTTCAACAACATAATGCCCACTATCATCTTGCCTGGCATCAGTTATTTCATACTCATACTCTGGCACTGGCGTAGTTAATGTTGTCATTCCTGTTCCATCATCAAATTTCCAGGTAAAACCAGAAAAATCAGAACTATTTGAAATATTCAAAGTTGTTCGGGCACACTCATCTCTATCAGGACCTAAATCAATCGGAATTGGCATATGATAGGCAAACAAAGCAGTATCGCTCGCCACACAAGCATTGCCATCAGTTATTTGCAACCAATAATTTCCAGCGGCATTCAAATTAGCCGAAGCACTTGTGCTTCCATCGCTCCACAGATACGACAGACCGCTTCCCATAATTGGAGCATTAACCGAATGAACTAAACCATCACAGGCAATCTCATCGCTTAAAGTAAACGTAGGCAAAGCATTAACCACTATATTAATAGTTTCTGTTACTGAACATCCATCTGCTGTCCAGCCAGTTATAGTGTAATTTCCAGTTTGCTGCGGTACAATATAGTTTTGAGTCTGATCTATATTTAAAACAACACCACCAAACTCCCACTCATAACGATCGAAAGAAGTTGTATTAGTAATAACACCTCCTTCACACACCGTTGTAACATCAAGTACAATATCTGGTACTGGGAATGCTTCAATTAAAACGGTATCTTGATTATAACACCCTGATGGATCAGTAACTGTTACAGATAATTCACCATTATAATCTTCGACAACATCAACGCTTGTTTCATTTAACGAAGTACCATCACTCCAATTATACGTATTCGCATTAAGTTCACCACCAAAGGTTAAAGTAGTGCCAGCACAAACGGTTGTATCGCCTCCCAGATCAATTTCAGGTAATACAAAATGCACTTCAATACTATCGGTTAATTCGCAACCTCCAAACTGAACCTCGGCCGTTACCCAATAAGTGGCTGTTTGAGTTACTGATATCTCCTGGGTTGTTGACAAAACTGTATTACCAGTCAAATCGGAGTACCATGCATAGGAGCGCATTGGTTCATCTGTTCGTAATACAATGGCGTTACCTTGGCAAGCCTCGGTTATACCATTCACATTTAAATTACTAAACGAAGAAAAGTAACCATAACTGGCACTACTTCCATTCTCTTCTAAAAGACTTAAATGAAATAAGCCCGTTGAATTACTCACAAAATAAGGATCCGTTGTACCTATTTCTGCACCCAAGTCAATGTTTGCGGAATACCATGCTTCATTTAGATCACCCTCACCTGTTCCAGGCACTACAATCCAATTAATATTGTCAAGGTAATCTAAACTTTGTCCCAAATGGTTGGCCATCGAAAAATTATTTCGATCCTTGCCTTTAACTAACAATTGCATGAAAAAGTTATCACTAAAAATCCTTTTAAAACTAACCACTTCAGATCCAGTGCATGCAACATGAGGTAGTAATGAGCTTCCCATTTCATTGGTTCCACCATATCTCAAACTTGCCAATTGATATACATATATCGGCCTGTTTGACTCTATATGCATATTATCCGGTGTAATATCCAAAACGGTCTGCTCTCCTCGACTTAAGGTTTGAGTCAACATAGGATTACCATTTACTTCAATAGTAGTATTATCTACTGTAGCAAGCACAAAAACTTTTGTTATTGTATTGCTCAAGGTAGCGGTATTTACAACCACGTATTCATTTCCAATAACACTAGTTGGTATCAACTGATCGCCAATTAAATCATATGCTCCACGATAATCCATCCGCTCGTTAATTGAATCATCTGAAATGGTGATTGCGATTGGTTCATTTGAAGCAACATATGTTCCTGCTAAAGAAGAGGCATAGTGTTGTCCACGATTTTCAACACAAAAGGTCTGACCTCTATTTAACGTAACTCGAATGGTGTCACCTGCATCGTATCCAACTACATCGGCGGTTGGAACAATAATTACTTCGGTATCATCCTCACTGGCTACAATATCAACTTTTTCTGTGGCAAGGGGATTTTGATTTCGTTGATTATGGTAAATATTTTGAGAAGGAATAAAAAACTCCATCCCCATCGAGTTTGTTCCTTTCAAGGTAAATTTATCGGGATTAAGTGGACTTGCTACCTCATAATAAACACTAACATCGGCATCCTTAGCTGTAATTAATATTCCCTTGTTGTTTATAGTATTACTCGGCCTATTTTCAATATGATCTATATCAAAAGCATTTTCTGGAGTAGTATACTGCGTATTGGCCGGAATATTAACTGTTAATGTATTAAAAGAAGTATTTGCAGGACTCGAAATAGTAACCTCTGTGGGTTCGTCAAATGTAGTAATTCGAAAGAATATGGGTGCTTCGCCATGGCCACTAGTTACTTCAGGAGCCACAAACCAAAATTCGCGCCCTACTTGAGACAATGCAGTACTACTTATCATTAGGCTGATAAGTATAAATAAACAGGTTTTAAATAGCTTATTCATCGGTTCAGTTATAAGTATAGAACAACAAACCCTACCAAGCATTTACTCAGTAAGTATTAGTTAAATTCAATAAATTAAAAGCTGATACGTTATTTCTCCCCTTAATAAATCTTCACGCTAACATACCGGCAGTTTGGTGTGTGTGTTGTGGATTGATACGACCAAGTGAACAAAAAGTTATAATTATGCAGAAATATTTTAAATTATTTATACACTTTTTATATGCAATTAACTAAGTATAGGAGGTTTACACATTCGAATAAAAGTACTATTAGTACTTAAATTACTCTTTACTCTTCTATAGTCGAATTTAATAACAAAGAGCTATGCCAACACCAAGCTCCATCAACATTACGAGTTGTAACCGTTAAAGTACTGCGTCGCCTTGCTGGCATTTTTTCTATATTGATAGTAAATACTCCCTTATCTTTTAAAGAGTTACTCACTGGCTGTCCATTTACAAAACAATTGAAGGGCTCAGCATACAATCCTGTATTAAATGCGAACTTAAATTCCATTGATTTACCTGAGTTAACAACAATTGGGTAGGTTGAGATTCCTTGTAAGAATAGTTGTTTCATTTTTACTTTCTCAACAAAACGCTCCAAACTTATATTAGTACCGGACATTGGGAATCGAGGAACAGAATACGAGTTGGTCTTTTCAGTCCAAACTCCTGAAAACTGGGCAAATCCAGCTTGATATCCCTTAGCTCTTAAAACATCAGCCATAGCTTCACTAAACTCACCATAGGGATAGGCGTATGATTTGGGAACCATTCCAAGCTCATCCTTAAATAGTTTTTCTGACTGACTTAAATCCAATTCAAAGTCAGAATGACTTTTATTCATAAAATATGAATGTTTATGCGAATGGTTTCCAATTTCAACTCCCCGTGATTGTATATCTCTAAGCTCTTGCCAAGTCAAGTAATCAGCCCAACCAACACTTTCTGTGTTTACAAATAAGGTGGCCTTCATCCCATACTTTTCCAATATAGGTAAGCCATTTTCCATGAACGAACGATAACCATCATCAACGGTTATGCAAACCACTTTCTCGCCGAGCGTTCCTTTATTGATTTGCACATAAGCTTCACTTGTTGTTAAAGTTTGATAGCCATTTTGCTTTAGCCACTCCAATTGTTCTTCAAATTGTTTAACCGTAGTGTTGGTAGAAGGATATCGCTCATCACCAAAACGGTGATAAACAAGACCAGTTACTGAAAACTCTTTTTTATTACCTTCCTTTTGCCAAGCATTTAATGAAACAATAATACCCACGCTTAGAAAAAAGAATAAGACTAAACCTCTATAAACTTTGCCAAACCGGGTCATTTTTATCTGGATTTAACAGTTGAAAGCTATCATATTGCGTCAGTTGATTATGGCGAATCACTTTCCCCAGAATCTTCACATACTCCTCACGGAGTTCTGAGTAATTGACCAAATACTGAATCAACTCATAGGGGTCATCCGAAGTCATTCGTACTTCGCGAAACTTCTTATAGGCCGAAGCCCTTGAAATAGTAATTAAATAATCATACACCGATCCGTGCAAATCATTGTATTTTCTTAAATAAATGGCGTTATCACCTCTGGTTTCAAAAGCACGAATACGATCTTCTTTTTTATTATACGACCAAATTCCAAATACATTATTCGCTTCGAGAAAAAAGCGAGATGTTCCCCAGCCACTTTCAATAGCCGCTTGCGACAATACAATACTTATCGGGTGATTATGAAGGTTATTAACTACTTCTTCTAGATGTTTGCACTTATAATAGCTCAAGATTGAATCAATTTTCATGCTATCATTCAAAGATGCTGTCCCTTTCTCGGCACGTTGCCAATAGGACTCTATCTTTTCTCTTTCAGCCCTTACCTTATGCTGAGCCAATAAAATGGAAGGAAGCATCATGTTTATGAATAATTCCTTTCGCTTATCCCCCTTCACCTGGCGCATATCAGGATTACCATGATAAACGATAGGTCCAATAATTGAGTCTGTCTGGATAATAATTGAATCGGGATGTGTTAGCCACTTTTCTGTTATTGGATAAGTAGGTTCAACGCTTTTCACTCGTAAAACAACAAATAGGCTAATTATAGCAATTAATAATGCCCCCAAAGCAATTAACACTCCGTTTCTAACGGATCTTTTTCCCATATCTTAGTTAAATTTACTCAATAAACACAAAATTGAATCTGCCTTATTCATAACGCAAAGATTCGATTGGATCAAGCTTAGAAGCCTTCATCGCTGGCATTAATCCGGATAACAATCCAACAACCAAACAAATAAACACACCAAGTATCACCCAATTCCAAGGAACAATAAATGGAGCATCCAAGGCCATCGACATTAAATTACCAACCGAAATACCCAATATAATACCAACAAATCCACCAACCTGCCCTATGATGATAGACTCGAATAAAAACTGGTTTCGAATAGCTTTTGTTGTTGCTCCCATCGCTTTACGGATACCAATCTCACGCGTTCGCTCCGATACTGCCACAAGCATAATATTCATTAATCCAATGGCAGCTCCAACTAAGGTTATCAATCCAATAATAGAAGCAAGCATGGCCACCATGCCAGTACTTTCTATTAAAATGCGAGACAAGTTATCACTCTTGTTCACATTAAAGTTATCTTCGTCGTGCACCGTTAGTCGGCGAATTATCCTGAATAAACCGGTTGCTTCGCTAATAGCATTGTCGATTTGTTGACTATTAATTGATTTAACAACAATCTTGTAAGACATGTTTGGTCTGCTAAATTGCTGACGAACATTGGTTACTGGCAATAAAATAATGTTATCACTCTGACTACCAAAACCGGCACCTTTCTCCTCCAGAACTCCAGCTACCAAATATTTAGCACCACCTAAAGCTAGCACCTTATTAACTGGATTTACACCATCCGGAAAAACCTTCTTTGCCAAGGCACTGCCCAAAATAGCCAAATGTCGGTGATCCAAAATTTCCTGTTCACTGAAATTACGCCCCCACTTTAAATTATGACCTTCTACTTCCAGGAAGTTTTCATCTACACCATATACCGCCACATTCGGATTAGATTTTGCACTCTCCGACTTAACTGTTGCGCCCCCAGTTGCGTTATACGAAATGGTTACTATGGCCGGATAATCAAATTCTTCTTTGAAACTCATGGCTTCTCTAAAAGTAATCGAACCATAGTTTTTCTGACGTAGTTTACGCTTACCAATCTGTACGTTCATGCCACGATTCTGAATCGTGAACGAATTGGCGCCCATACCAGTAAACTGATTACTTATGGCACCTTGAATAGAAGAAATAGCAGTTAGTATACCAATAAGCGCAGTAATTCCAATGCCTATTATCAATATAGTTAGAATCGAACGCAACAAATTAGATCGAATAGATCCAAATGCAATGCGTAAATTCTCATAAATCAGTATCAACTTCATATTATGCGGGTTAAGTCGCTTCAATAAAATATAAATCAACTAAATCAGGCATCAAGTTACTAAAAGTATTGTAAAGGGTTTCAAAGGCTTCAACAAAAAGGGATTGTTGTTGGTTATATCCTTTATAAATTATGACTTTTTACTAGCTTTGCTTCGTCAACATTAAGCACAATAATCATTATCTAAATAAATTGAGAAATGGCTTTTGATATTGAAATGATAAAAAAGGCATACGCCGAAATGGCTGATAAAGTGGACTCAACACGTCAACTTTTAGGAAAGCCTTTAACATTGACCGAAAAAATATTGTATGCTCACTTAGCAGACAATCTACCGAATACACCTTATGAAAGAGGTAATTCGTATGTTAACTTTAATCCTGATAGAGTTGCCATGCAAGATGCAACTGCTCAGATGGCCTTATTGCAATTTATGCAAGCCGGTAAAGCAACAGCAGCAGTTCCGTCTACAGTGCATGCCGATCACCTTATTCAGGCTAAAGTTGGTGCCACAACTGATTTGGAATCAGCAGAGATTACAAACAAAGAAGTTTACGACTTCCTAAGTTCTGTATCGAACCGCTATGGTCTAGGCTTTTGGAAACCAGGAGCAGGTATTATCCATCAGGTGGTACTCGAAAACTATGCATTCCCAGGTGGAATGATGATTGGAACCGATTCGCATACAGTGAATGCTGGTGGATTGGGTATGGTTGCTATTGGTGTTGGTGGAGCCGATGCTGTGGATGTAATGGCAGGAATGGCTTGGGAGCTGAAGTTTCCTAAATTAATTGGCGTTAAGCTAAGCGGAAAACTAAATGGTTGGACCGCTCCAAAAGACATCATTCTTAAAGTAGCCGGATTACTTACTGTAAAAGGTGGTACTGGTTGCATTGTTGAGTATTTTGGCGAAGGTGCAAAATCAATTAGCTGCACGGGTAAAGGTACTATCTGTAATATGGGAGCTGAGATTGGTGCAACTACGTCTACTTTTGGTTACGACGAATCGATGGAGCGCTACTTACGTGCAACAAATCGTGCCGATGTAGCTGATGCAGCCAACAGTGTGAAGGAACATTTAACAGCCGATGCAGAAGTTTATGCTAATCCAGAGCAATATTTCGACCAGGTAATCGAAATTAATCTAGATACGCTTGAACCACATTTGAATGGTCCATTTACGCCAGATCGCGCCACTCCTATTTCGGAGATGCGTGCCGAAGCTGAAAAGAATGGCTGGCCATTAAAGATTGACGTTGGTTTGATCGGTTCATGTACCAACTCATCCTACGAAGATATTTCCCGTGCCGCCTCAATTGCGAAGCAAGCTGCTGAGAAAGATTTAAAAGCTAAAGGTGAATTCAAGATCACACCTGGATCAGAATTAGTTCGTTACACCATTGACCGCGATGGCTTGATTGGAACTTTCAATCAAATGGGTGGTGAAGTATATGCCAACGCCTGTGGACCATGTATTGGTATGTGGGCCAGAACAGGTGCTGAGAAACAAGAAAAAAACACTATCGTACACTCGTTCAACCGCAACTTTGCAAAACGTGCTGATGGCAACCCAAATACTTATGCTTTTGTTGGTTCACCTGAATTGGTAACTGCAATGGCTATTGCTGGCGATTTAGGTTTCAATCCTTTAACTGATACACTTAAGAATGAAAAAGGTGAAGATGTTAAATTGGATGCACCAAGTGGCTATGAACTACCTCCTAAAGGCTTTGATGTAGAAGATGCCGGCTACCAAGCTCCTTCTGCTGATGGTTCAAAAGTTGAAGTTGTAGTAAGCCCAGATAGTGAGCGCTTACAACTACTTACACCCTTTGCCCCTTGGGATGGTAAAAACATCTCTGGAGCTAAACTATTGATAAAAGCCAAAGGTAAATGTACAACTGACCATATTTCTATGGCTGGTCCTTGGTTGAAATTAAGAGGGCACTTGGATAATATCTCTAACAACATGTTGATTGGTGCTGTTAACTTCTTCAACGAAGAAACTAACAAAGTGAAAAATCAATTGAATGGAGAATACGATGCAGTACCTGCAACACAAAGAGCATACAAGGCAGCTGGAGTTCCAACCATTGTAGTTGGTGATCACAACTATGGCGAAGGTTCGTCGCGCGAGCATGCCGCCATGGAGCCACGTCACCTTGGTGTGAGAGCGGTATTGGTTAAGAGTTTTGCCCGTATTCACGAAACTAACCTTAAGAAACAAGGTATGTTAGGTTTGACTTTTGCCAACGAAACTGATTACGATAAAATTAAAGAAGATGACACATTCAACTTCCTTGATTTAGAACAGTTTGCCCCAGGAAAAGATTTACAACTTGAAGTTGTACATGCCGATGGAAGTAAAGAGGTGATTATAACAAACCATACTTACAACGAGCAACAAATTGAATGGTTTAAAGCTGGATCAGCCTTAAACTTAATCAAACAACAAAACGCTTAAGTAAGTTTTTTATAAGTATATGGAGGCTGTCTTTTTATTAAGGCAGCCTTTATTTTTTGCGATTAATTAAATATACACCAATCAAGATCACACTCATAAACAGGAGGTGATATATGGTAATAATTTCGCCATCCATCAATCCCCAAGCTATTGCAAAAATAGGAATGATATAGGTAACTGAAGAGGCAAAAACTGCCGAAGTATATCTTATTAACGTATTCATTAACAACATGGCAACAGCAGTGCCAAGTATGCCAAGTAAAGCTAATGCACCCAAATGAATGCCCCAATTTGGCGAATGCGTAACTGATTGGAAATCTGTAGTGAAAAAATATGCAATTGCAACTGGCCCCGTGAAAAAGAATGACAAAGCAGTAATTTGAACACCACTCAAATGTGTTAATTGCGTTTTAACTACATTAATGTTAAAGGCATAACAAATTGTAGCTAAAACAATAAAGAAGGCATACGAATTAATATTTGAAATTGAGATATCGGAACCAGATGTTATAAGACCTAATGCGCCAAGCAATCCTAATATGATACCAATAAGCTGAGCTCCTTTAAATTTCAAGTGGTAAAAAATAAGACCTACTAAAAAGGTAAATACTGGCGTTAAAGAATTCAACATACCTGCCAGAGCACTATCAATGCGTGTTTGCGCTTTAGTAAATAAGAAGGCCGGAATAAAACTACCGATAAATCCTGCAATTAAAAGTGCTTTTAAATCCTTCTTCTTAAGATTTTTTAAATGCTTAATGGAATAAGGCATCAAGAATAAAGATGCAAAACCAATGCGGAGCGTAGCGGCCTGCATACTGTCAAAACTCTTCAATCCAATTTTCATTAAAATAAATGAACTGCCCCATACAAAGGCAAGCAACATTAATATAGACAATTGAAACCAGGGCTTTTTCCACAACATAGTGATGAATTTTGTACGAAGCTAACATTTTTAATTTTATACGAATGCAACTTGGCTTATCCTACCTAAAGCACCTTGAAAAAATTGGAAGAAGACTTTCTTTTGCAAAATACATTACGTAATTTGCGTTACACAATTTGCGTTACACAATTTGCGTTACGAAGAATGCTTTTAATAGAATAAACATGAAAAACCCATTCTTACTATATGGCTACAAAGACCCTAATTTATTTTGCGATAGAGAATTAGAAGTATCAAAGCTGAACAATGCCATAAACAACGGGAGAAATATCACACTTATATCATTACGTCGACTTGGTAAAACAGGCCTGATAAAACATCTTTTTCATCATCTAGAGCAAGATAAATCAGCCATTGAAACGCTATATATTGACATTATGCCAACTAATAATTTAGGAGACATGGTGAAGGAAATAAGCAGTGTACTTATACTTCAAGAACAGAAAAAGAGTAAACGCTTCCTACAAAACATGAGCGATTTGATTAGTGGACTTAAAGCTAAACTATTGTTTAATCCAATAAGTGGTTCGCCCGAATTAGAATTTGGCTACAAAAGTGAAAGCGAATCCCTTAACGATTTAAACACACTATTTAGTTATATCGGAAACCTGAAAAAGCCATATGTTATAGCTATTGATGAATTTCAACAAATCAATAATTATCCTGAAAAACAGGTGGAAGCATGGTTTCGAAAATTTAGTCAGGAATACCCGGATATACGCTTTATTTTTTCGGGAAGCAGCAAGCACATATTAGAAGCCATGTTTACAAATATTAATAGGCCTTTTTACCAAAGCAGTGAGCTTCTTTATCTAGATAGGATAAATACCGACAATTACACCGAATTTATTCACCATCATTTCACCGTTAATAAAAAGTCCATTAAAATCGACGACATTAAAGAGTGGGTGAAAATTTTAGATACTTACACATTCTACGTACAATATTTTTTCAACAAATTATTTGCTCAAAACAAGAAAAACAATACTTATAAAATGATGTATGAGGTATCTCACGAAGTACTTAAAGAACGAGAAAACATATTCATTAATTACAAAAACCTTCTGACAAACAACCAGTTTCAATTAATCAAAGCCATCGGTAAAGAGGAAGCCGTTAATAAACCAAACGCACACCATTTTATTAAAAAGCATAACTTACCAGCCGCCAGCTCAATTAACACAGCCCTTAATGCCCTACTCGAAAAACAAATGGTTTATCATGAAAATGGGCAATACAAAGTGTACGACCACTTTTTCTCAATGTGGTTAAGAAGTCTTTAATTCTTATTAAAATAAGGAAATAATTAAGAAACATAATTCATTACATTTATTTTTAAACAACATAACTCTCATGAAGCAACTACTAACCCTGCATATATTACTTATTCTTTCGTTAACAACCTTTTCTCAAAATGATCTACGAAATGGGAAGATTATCACCAATGAAGGAGATACTATTTCTGGTCAACTCAATTATGTTGGTGACATTAATTGTTTTCATAAAATACAATTTATAACTACTGAAATAGATACAACTTTTTTACCATTTGATATATTGGGTTATCAATTTGAAAATGCAGAATACTATGTTTCAAAAATTGCCATATACCTAAATGATACAGCTAAAATATTTGCAGAATATTTAGTCAAAGGCGAGAAAGATCTATTCTTTCATCGATCTTATACTGGATTTCATTACTCTATAAGTATTTCACCAAATGAAATTGAACGTATTCCATACGAGAATGAGGTCGTAACCATAGACGGTGTGAAATACCAAAAAGAATCGAAACGACATATTGGCTATTTAATATCTTACTTTAGAGATTGCCCCGAATTATTTCCTGAGATTGAGAAACTTAAGAAACCAAACCGCAAATCTTTAACTTCCATAACTAAAACATATCACGACATTACATGTGGCGAAGGCACTTGTGTTATTTACGAGAAAGCAAAAGACCCCATCAAGATAGCTATTGAACCAACTTACACTTATTACTTCAGAAATATTTTTGAGAATGGAGGTTCTACTAGTGCGTATGGAGCTCTTATTTACTTTCAGATCTCAAAAGCAAGCGAAAGAATTTACTTAAAAACTGGATTAATTCATGCAAAAGTTTGGGATCACAGACACAATCAAATTCCCTTTCAATTTGAATATAGTTTTCCAAATAAAATACTAACACCCAAGTTTGGAATAGGAGTCAACTGTCATTATTTGAATAATGGGGATGTTGCGTTAACAGCATTAGTTAATGCTGGCTGCCGAATAAAACTAAGCAATAAACTATTTTTGAATACTGAATTAAGCTCTGACCTATTCCCATTAGTCTATGACAAAGAATTAATGCGTACTACTTTCGCCATCCAAACTGGCCTGCACATAAAGCTAAATTAAACCATACCGACTCAGCGGTGCTGACAGCAATTAATCCCTATTCTTTCTATCTTTATTTCAAATTTCAATCAACACTATTATGAAGACGTTAATAAAAACCAGTTCAATGCTAGCATTTCTATTCATTGTTAGCATATTAAATTCCAAAGCGCAGGATGTTCTTACACCCGAAGAACTGATTCAGCTAAAATCAAGCAGATGTGTTCAAATGCATCCTGATGGCAAGCAACTCATTTACACTGTTTATACGCCACGCACACCAAATGAAAAACCTGGCGGTTCTCATGTTGAATACAACTTAGTAAATTTAGACACTAAAGAATCTCAACCGCTTTTCACAGAAGAAACAAAAGGTAGTTCGCCTAGCTGGAGCCCGGATGGAAAAACGCTTGCATTCAAAAAGAAAGTAGATAAGCTATATCAGATTTTTGTTAGCACAGATAATGTTGATGATGCCATTCAGGTATCAATGGCTAAAAATGGCGTTAATGCATTTAAATGGAACCCTGATGGAAAAGGCTTTGCATATACATCAACCACTGCTACCAGCAAAAAAGAAAAGGAATTAAAGAAACGAGGTTACGACTTCATTTTTTACGAAGAGAATATCAAAAATGATAATCTATTCCTGATTGAAATTGATGAAAACTTCAAGCAAACAAAAGAAACCCAAATTACCGAAACAGTAAATATTTGGGATTTCAACTTCGACAAACAAGGAAAACAATTGGCTTATACGGCTACCGAATTAAAACTTACTGACCAACGTTACATGTTTCGTAAGCTTCATATTTACGATATAGAAAATATGAAGGTGAAGCAAGTACTTAAAAACATAGGTAAGTTAGGCAATTACGCCTTTAGCCCGGATGGCACTCAACTGGTTTATACCGGAGCATTCGATATTAATGATCATGCCGTTAGTCAGGTTTACAAAGCGACTATAGCTGATGGTTCTATTACTAATCTCACCCCTGAAAAATACAAAGGGCATATTACATGGGCCGAATGGAAAAACGACAAAGAAGTAGTTTGTTTGGCACATGAAGGTGTTTACCCTAAACTGTATACACTTACCTTAAAAAACATGAAACGCAAGCTTTTATTAGATGCCGAAACATCTGAAACCATATTTGGATCACCTGTTTTCTCATCTGATTTCAAATCATTTGCATTTAGTGGAAGTACACCAACAGACATGTCAAATATTTACACCTGGAATGGTAAAGACGATCTTAAAATAGTTACCGACCTTAATCCAGAACTGCGCAAAAACACTCTTGGTGAGCAAGAAGTTATCAACTTTACCGCACGTGATGGCCTCAACATCGAAGGCATGCTTATGAAACCTGTTGGTTATAAAGCAGGTGAAAAATACCCATTAATAGTTTTTGTTCATGGTGGACCTGAAGCACATCACTCCAATGGCTGGTTAAGTGGTTATTCATCACCCGGGCAGGTAATGGCAGGAAATGGTTACTTAGTTGCCTATTTCAACTACAGAGCAAGTACTGGTTATGGCGTTGATTTTGGAATGGAAGGTTTTGAAGATCCTGCAGGAAAAGAATTTGACGACTTAGCGGACGGCATCGAATATTTAATTAAAGAAAAAGGCGCAGATCGTGAACGTGTTGGAATGGCTGGTGGATCGTATGGTGGATATGCCTCAGCTTGGTTTGCTACTTATTACACCGAATATGTAAAAGCAGTTGGTGTCTTTGTTGGAATAACCAACATCATAAGTAAAAAAGGCACTACAGATATAGCTTATGAAGAACTATTAGTTCACAGCGGAAAACCACTTGAAGAGCAATGGGAGATGAACCTAAAGCAAAGCCCTATTTATCATGCTCACAAAAGCAAAACAGCTACTTTAATTTATGGAGGAGCTGCCGATGCACGTATTCATCCATCGCAAAGCATGGAATTATACCGTCGCATGAAAATGAACAATCACCCAGCTGTTCGTTTAGTACAATACCCGGGCGAAGGACATGGAAACCGCAAACAAGTTGGGCGCATTGATGTACTGTATCGTCAACTGGCTTGGATGAACTGGTATGTTAAAGACCTAAAACCATTGGACGGCCCAATGCCACCACTTGATATAAGTGATCAATATGGATTAGACTGGTAAAAAATCATGGAGCCTCTGGAGTTTATCTTCAAAGGCTCTATTTTTTTAGAAACCAAGTAGGTAAACCTCAAGATTAATACCACTTTCTATATTCAATTTCTTTCGTAAGCGAGAACGGGATACTTTAATACTATCCACCGACAAGTTAAGAATAGAAGCAATTTCTTTATTGAGCATACCCAAACGAACAAAGGCACTTAATTTTAGCTCAGTTGGTGTTAGGTTTGGATACTTGGCTGTTAGGTTACGTTCAAAATCTTTATGCACCTTTGAAAACGATAGATTAAAACGCTGCCAACTTTCATCCTTACTTCTTTGACGCAGATCGTTTTTCATCAAAACAAGTTGTTTCTTAGCTCCTTGAGGATCTTTATCAATGGCATCACTAATACTTTCGATTTTTTGCTCAAAATTATTAATGAACTCACTACTCTTAACCATGTATAACGAACTCTCGGTCAGCTCCTGATCCTTCTGCTTAACTATTTGTTTATAATAATTTGTAATTAATAAAGCTGCCCGTGTACGTGCTATTAATTCAATGGCATCAATAGGCTTACGAATATAATCGATAGCTCCTGCGTCCAATGCAATTTTTAAATGATCGGCTGTTAACATTACACCAGTTGCCATAATTATTGGAATCTCTTGTGTTAATGAATCCGCCTTAAATTGGTCAATAAGCTCTATACCCGAAAATTGTGGCATGTCCCAGTCGGTAATAATTAGATCGGGAACAACCTCTTTGGCGATTTGCAAAGCATTTATTGGGTTGCTACATTGATAGCATCTGTATTGTGGCATTTGTTCTGAAAAGATGGATACCATCAATTTCAAATTCTCTACCTTATCATCAATTATCAACAATTTATTGGACTCCATATTGTATTTTTCTTCAAACAATTGAGTGGATAAAATACCAATATAATTAACAACTACCTATTATTATAGTTGGCAAAAGGTAAACAGTCGCTTTTTATTTTAACACAAGAGATAAATGCAAATTATACCCATCAATATCGGAAGCATAAGCCGTATTTTCTATGCTTTGAATCCACTCTTTCATAGCCTTACTCGAACACTCAATCGTATTCAACAAGCCCATTATCTTCGAGATATCATAAAGCTTAAATCCTTTTAATTGTACAGCAAAGGGCCTTAAATAATCTATTTCACTTTCCGTTAAACCCAATTCTAAAATTTCTTTTTGCCCAGATTCTTTCGAAATGTGACTCTTTTGTACATAAGGAATGGTGAACCAAAATTCAGCTCCTATCCGCTCAGAAAACACACCTATTTCTCCCCCATGTGCCTCAATTGCCAAACGGCAAAATGTCAAACCCAGACCACTCGACCCTGCTTTTGATTGGCCTTCTTTTGATTGAGCAAAACGATCAAAAATGTGTTCATGATCTGACTTTTTGATGGGCGGACCTTGATTAGAAATTTTCACCTTTAAAACACCAGTATCCTGCAGTTCGTTAGAAACAACGATACATCCTCCGGTAGGAGAAAACTTTACAGCATTTGACAATAAATTAACAATAACACGCTGAATCAATGACCTATCAACGCTCAATACATAATCCTCAACTCGATCTAAATCGATCAGTATTGAGCGCATTTTAACTGACAAGCTAATTTCATTAATAGCATCATTAATTAACAACAAAAAAGAAACCTCCTCTTGAGTAATGTTTAGTTCTGTATTTTCACTTTTATAAACATCCAGAACATTTTGAATCATATTTAATAAATGGAAACCTGATTGCTGAACAGTAAGCGTGCGCTCATCCTCAGGTAAAATATCAGCATTTACAACTGTATTAAGTGGTGCTTTTAAATCATGAACTAACATATGAGTCAGGTTTTCTTTATAAGCATTCAACTTTTTTAATTGCTGCAATGAGCTATTTAACTCCTCTGTTCGTTCACCTACCTTTTTCTCCAAATCAACATTTAGTATTTTGAGATTAGCCGAAAGCTGTTTATTTCGATTATACATAACAACAATGCGTCTTCCTTGCAATATTGAAAGTAGAAACACAAATACCACCAAGCCTGTCGACACCAAACTCTGCGTATGTATCAACTCAAACATATTCAGAATATCGTTCACAGCACACAGTGAAAACAATAAATAAGCGACTAAAAAGAAGTTTGCTCCTTCTCTTTTTTTAAGCACTGCTTGAATAACCACCTTGAATATGTAAAAGATGATAAAGACAATGTATACATAATGTGGCTTTACAATAAAACCAGAAGCTCGAGTACCAAGAATTAGTGTGAAGGCAATAAGTAATAAGGATACTATTGCGGATAGATTGCGAAATAGTTTTGAAACCTCATTTGGAAATATGGCATATAAGAAAAATAAAAATGACGATGGTAACAAATATGGCATTGTTAAATGCATAAACGACGAAAGTTCAAAACTTACATTAGGCAATAACAAAAAGAAAGTCATCGAATCCTGAAATGAAAAATCGATGGCAAAAATTAAACAAGTCAAACTAAAATATAATGATACCTTCTCCTTCATATTACTGTAATACAAAACAAAATGGTATAAAAACATGATTAAAAGACTTATAATAATAGCTAAGTCTGACATCACATTTTGCTGTTGTTCAAATTGTAGATCCTCAGCTAAACCAAACTTAATGCCATTAAACAATCCTCCTCTAAAATGATGAAAATTGGATGCATATACAATTACTTCAAGTATTGAACTATCCGCTACTACAGGTATTACTCTTGTATTACGCGATGGTTGGTAATCGATATCACTAAGCGTTTTACCCACACGCCCATTAAAAGCAGACAACTGTCCATTAACATAAAGTTCTGATGCATAAGCAACAAAGCTAGTAGGTTTTAAAATAACGGTTTTACCAACCATATTACTGGGTACCTTAATCTTGAAACAATAGGTGCCATATGTAAAAACAGGCAAGCTCGAAGCTTTATTTGCTTGATTATTCCAGCTATGAGATATAGATAATAAGTTAGAAATATGGGTCGATTGATCAACTTGATCGGTACTTAAAAAAACTTCTGGGTAAAAATCAACATCGCCTCGAATATTGTAAATACGGTTATCTAGATCATAGGAGCTCAAATCCAACATTGCGCTGTCTAGGCTTACATCATCGATTGTAATTGCACAAATTGTATTCGTAAAAATAAGGTTTGTGAAAAAACAAATGAATAGCTTTTGCAAAATAACTCTATGTACCATATTCACAAAGAAGACTTAAACAAATTGACATAAACCACAAGATACTCGAATTGTTAAATCATCAAAACAGAATACATTGAAATTTAAAACTATATTTAGAAAACTCTATAACTTAATACAACATTCCAAGCCCTAAAGTCTACAGGATCAGTATCCGTCATTCCAAGCAAATCTTGTTTAAATTCATAACGCATTTCTATCCCCATTTTTTTATATTTTCCACCTATGGCCACAATCGGATTTACATAACTATCCATCGCTCCTTCTTTCTCATACTTAACTTCTGATTGACCTTTCGCTCTCGTTGTTCTTTTAAAACTTGAATCAATCATCATATGATAACCTGCGCCTGCTTGCCCAAAAAGTTTCCATGCGGGCTTTGTAATAAAATAATGCCTAAAACTAATAGGAAATTGTAGTGCTTTATAATCAACTGTCCCTTCAATATCATCATGATAGGTGTAAAACTCACCATAAGGCATGGTTGAATTAAACCGAACAAAAGCTGGTTCTATCATTACTGCCCAATTATTCTTTTTTGAAAAAGCAGCTTCTAGCTCGAGCCCTATGTACCAACCTATCCCTGATATAGATTTATCTTTATATGTAATTAAACCAGCGGGCAAATCAACCTGATAATTAGTTATCCCTGCTTTTATACTTCCCTTAAATGTTCGTTCCGTTCTTACACAAACAGCAAAATCGGATTGATCAGAACTTATGCATTCATTAAAATCCTGAAATAGTTTTAGCAAATCCCGTGAAGAATATTCAATGGATTGAAAATTCTCAAAGCCAAATCCTTCACATTTTAAATCACCCGCCAATTGAGATCGAAATGAATAATCAGCTTTTGTCTGATAGACTCTATCAACGAGCTTTTCCGACTTAGAATAAATCAGCATTCTTACTTTATCAGTACCTAGTTGATAATAAAACCTATCTTCTTTCTCAAATGGAAGAACAAACAATGTAGCTTCTCCTTCAATCAAAACCTGCAATAATACGGTTGTAGTTTCTTCCATCGGCAAATCTTGAACATAATCTACTATTTCTCTTCGAACATACTTCACTTTTTCATAGGCCACCAATTCAATAATTGAATCAGATGGTATTTTATCAATATTACCACCACCATCAAGTGTGTATTCGAAATACTCAGGAATAACATTCCATTTCCTTAAACTAAATTCACATTCAATTTTTTCTTGACTAGCATTGATAAAGTATCCTGGCACAAGTTTATACTGTCCCTTTGCAAGAACATTAAATAATATCCCAAAAGTTATTAATAAAAAATATTTCATTCTAATATGAGGTATGGTTTAAATCGTGAAAATAGCAAAAACTTTAAACTTGCATTTCTTAACTTAAGTCAATGCACAGCTTCTAACAGCACACTAATTTAGCACCCATAATATTAAATCAAAAGTTATGAAAGCTGTTTATTGTACAAAATATGGCGCACCGGATGTACTCGAAGTAAAAGAGATCAGCATACCGCAACCAAAGGAAAACGAAATCCTAATTAAAAACCATGCATCAAGTATAACAACTGCCGATACTATTATGCGCACTGGCACGCCATGGTTTACGCGATTATTTATGGGGTTTAGCAAACCTAAAAAACCAATTATGGGAACTGGCTACGCTGGACAAGTTATTGGATTGGGAGCAAATGTAAAAACTTACCAACCAGGTGATCGAGTATATGGCGAAACCACATTTTGCTTTGGTGCTAATGCCGAATATGTTTGCGTTGATGTTGACAAAAGCATAATTAAATCCATACCAACTTCTTTGAAGTATGAGGAAGCAGCACCAATTTGTGATGGTTTACTTACCTCCTATAATCTTTTAATAGATAAGGCCAGCTTAAAACCAAATCAACACGTCTTGATCATTGGGGCGTCTGGCTCAGTAGGTAGTGCAGCCATTCAGATTGCAAAAAACATTGGTGCAGAGGTAACGGCTGTTTGCAGTGAGACTAATGCTGAAATGGTTAGAGAATTAGGAGCTGACCACCATCTTGATTATAACAAGGACGATTATACACACAACTTAAATTGTTACGATGTGGTTTACGATACGGTTGGTAAAAGCTCATTTGCTAAAGCTAAAAACTCTTTAAAAACAAGGGGCATCTATCTTAGTCCTGTTCTTACATTAACTCTATTAGGACAGATGCTATTAACTGCAAAAACAAAACGTAAAAAAGCTCAATTCTACGCCACAGGTTTAGAAGCACCTAAGGTCTTAAATCACTTTTTAGATAAGCTAAAGCCTTTTATTGAAATGGGTAAAATCAGAACCGTAATAGATCGTAGGTATTCCATAGAAGAAATATCAGATGCGCACGCCTACATTCATACTGGCCGAAAAAAAGGTAACGTTGTGTTGGTGCATTCCCAGGCGCTCTATTCCTAACGTTTATAGATACGTTTTTTAATTCGACTAAATGATTCTGGAGTAATGCCCAGATAACTTGCTATTTGATGCTGTGGCACTCGCGTTACCAGCTTCGGGTTTTCCTCAATTAATTGGATAAACCGTTGCTCGGGACTCGATGTCATAAATCGAGCTAAGCGATCTTGCAACTCACCTGAATGACGTTCAACCTCTTGCCGCATTATAGACTCTAAACGAGGAACTCGCTTACACATTTCTTCCTCAAGCCTTTGTGTACCAACCGTAACGATTGAATCTTCGGCACAAACTAAATAATGTTTTGATGGACTGGCATCGGTAAAACTTGTGAAAGAATTAACAGGCTGCATTTCGGTATAAAAAGCTGTGGTTTTCTCAATGCCATCTACTATGTAATATTCACGTATACAACCTTTTAATACAAAGTAGCATTCCTTAGCTATTTCACCTTCTTTCAATAATAAGGTACCTTTATCAAATGACTGTATGTTAGAACTTTCAACAATAGTATTAACCTCATCAGTAGTTAATATCTTAAATTCTTGAATAAAACCACGCAAAATATCTTCCATTTGTTTTACATCATTTTAAAATGATAACCAATAATAACACATTAGAAACTAGCTAACGAATTCTATTGTCATGTGCAAAGTAGATATTATTTTTATTTTTTTTTGAAAAAAATGTAACGATCCACCCCTTCGCTTCTCTAATAAGCAAAACCAACATCAAAAAATGACAAATAAGGAAAAACAGTTTAATGCAATAATTGCTGAAAATGGAGATAAAATATTGCGCATCTGTCAATACTACAATTCAAATTCTGATGATCAAAAAGACATGTATCAGGAAGTATTGGTCAACATTTGGAAAAGCTTGGAAACCTATAGAGGTGATGCTGCCATAAGTACCTGGATTTACCGAATAGCTGTGAATACATCACTTAGTTACACGGGTAAAGCATACCGAAAGATGAAATTAATTGTAAACAGTGACACCCAGAATTTAAGTAGTTTGATTGAAGATGATTCATTGGAAGACAAATTGCAAGTGGAAAAACAATTGAGTCAGCTTCAAATAGAATTGAACCAGTTGTCAGTCATTGATAAATCACTAATCTCACTCATGCTCGAAGGATTAAGTATGCGTGAAATAGCCGATGTAATTGGCATTACAGAGCCCAATGTTAAAGTGAAGATTCACCGCATTAAAGAACACCTAAAAAACCAATTTAACACTCAGAACAATGACTAACAATATAGAAAACAACCACATAAACCTAGAATCATTAACGACTAAACTGGACAAAGAAGATCGTAGAAATGAAAAAATAACAAAAACATTAAGTTATGTTTACTTTGGATTTAGTGCGCTATATGCCTTTATTTATATTCTTGATTATATATTAGACCCAAGTAATTTTAGCTTATTTACCGCCTTAAGTGGAACTAGTTTTATTATAGCGTTTACCTTCTTTGCATTACTTTTCAGGTACGCAAATAAAGAATACCGAGAAGTTAATTATGCTTTACCCACTATACAGATGCTGAGCAAAGCCGCCAAACGATATAAACTATTTAATATCAAATTACCATTGGCAATCATAGCTGCGCTCTTTATTGATGCTGGTATAGCACTTAACCATATTGAGCTACCAATGGATGAAGCCATCATCAATGATTTAATTAAAACACAAATTAATTTCTTCTCAGCAATTGGCATTGGAGTTATTGCTGGAGTAATAATCTGGCACATTCGACAAAAACCAATTCGAGACAATGCTCTAGCCTTAATTAAAGAATTAGAGAATTAATTTAAAGAATAGTGTAACAAACTGACCTATCTATGCCTCTTACTAGCAATCATCAAATGTAAAAGAAAATGAAAACAGCACTTATTGCAGGCGCAACAGGGCTTATTGGCCAAGCCATACTCAAGCAATTACTTGATTGCAAAAGATACCATAAGGTAATTGCACTAGTAAGAAGGCCTCTGGACTTAAACCACCCAAAACTAGAAGAATTAGAAATAGACTTTAACCAAGTTGATAATTTTAAGGCTTCGGAAGCGGTTACTGATGTTTTTTGTTGCTTGGGAACAACCATTAAAACAGCTGGGAGTAAAGAAGCTTTTACAAAAGTTGATTACACCTATGTTGTTGAACTGGCAAACTGGGCGAAACAGAATGGTAGTCAACTCTTTTCTGTGGTAAGTTCAGTTGGAGCAACACCAAACACTTCGAACTTTTACTTGCTTACCAAAGGAAAAATGGAAACGGAAGTATCCTCCATTGGACTTGAAACAGTTCATATATTCCGACCATCATTATTAATAGGTAAACGTAACGAGTTTCGATTTGGAGAAAAGGTTTCAGAAGTATTAATGACACTTTTTCAACCGCTATTAGTTGGCAGGTTTCGAAAATTCAGAGCAATTAAAGCAAATGAAGTTGCGCTGGCAATGTGCAAAAGAGCACAGTCAGAAGAGAAAGGCAAGTTTATTTTTGAAGGAGATCAAATCTGTTAATGTATCTGCTTTTAGTATATACACTCATAATCGAATAATTTAAGTACTTTTGTGCCTCATTTTTGATTAAGAAGCCGTCTCAGGAAATATACATCCTTAGACCTAACAAAATAATTACGTCGATTTGCTTAACCCAAACAAGAATATTAAATATTTTTACCGGATTAGTATCACCTGTTTATTACTGTACCTATCGTCTACGGATATTTATTCTCAAATGAATGTCCATGCACGTAATCTTCCTGGCAAAGAAGATCAGAACTTAGCTTCAAATATTATAAGCAAGCAGCAGTTCAATAAAGAACTAGAAATTATTGAAGCTCAAAAGAAAGATGCCTTGGAACAACAAGCCATGAAGTTTCATCGCAACGAACGCAAGTATATCTTTAGTGCGCTGTTAGCAATTGTTATTATCGGTTCAATCTTTTATCGTAATTATCAACGAAAGAAAAAGGATAACAAACGTTTATCGAGGCAAAAAGAAGAAATAGAGCTACAAGCGAAAGAACTCAGTGAGTCGAACAAGAAATTACTCCGTTTAGCTAAATTTAAACAGGACATGACCAATATGATTGTTCATGATTTAAAAAATCCGATCAGTGCCATCATTAACGTTTCTAAAATTGACGATTGGCCCGACAAGGATTTAATGATTGAATATTCAGGAAAGCAATTATTGAACTTGGTCACCAACATACTGGATGTAGACAAGTATGAACAAATGGACTTTCAACTTTTCAAACGTGAGGTTAACATTCAAAAATCCATTAACATAGCCCTTGAAGACGTTAGTTTTATTTTAAAAAATAAAGGCATCAACATTGAACTTAACCTTGTCGAGAATAGCTGTGTTATAGCTGATCGGGAAATTATTAATCGCGTATTGGTCAACCTACTAACCAACGCGATCAAATTCTCGCCGAACAATGGCACTATTGACATTACAGCTTCTATAAAGAATCAGGATGAACTATATGTTGGCATCAAAAACGATGGTCCAGGTATACAAAAGGATATGCACAAAAGTATTTTTGAAATGTATCAACAACATGATGTTCGTCCATCAGGAGGTGTTGCATCATCGGGCATTGGCCTATCCTTTTGTAAACTATCCATAGAAGCTCATAATGGTACCATAGGGGTAAAATCAGAAACCAAAACTGGTGTCGAGTTTTGGTTTACCATACCAAATGCGGAGCTTATTGAAGAATAGAATAAAAAATGTGCTATTTCGAAATACCCATTTTCAACTTCTTTCCCTTAATTTTCTCTCCTTTTAAGGTCTTGAGTACCTTATCAACTTTCTCACTTTTTACAGCAACAAAAGCTGAATGATCCAATACATCGATCAAACCCAAATCATCTTTTTGGAGCTTACCTTTTTTTAGCAATAAACCTACGATGTCAATTTTATTAACCTTGTCCTTTTTACCATTAGCAATATAGAGTGTTACCCAATCAGGCTCCTCTGGCAATTCTCTGTACTCTCCAATAGCTTCAAAAGCTAGTGTTTCTGAAATATAATCCGGTAATGGCTCTGCTTCCGACATCAATAAATAAACCGTTCCATCAGCATTCATACGTGCCGTACGTCCATTCCGATGAATATAGGCATCTTCCTTGGATGGTAAATGATAATGAATGACATATTTGATTTCAGGAATATCCAAGCCTCTTGAAGCCAGATCAGTAGTAATCAATAAATGGTGACTTCCATTTCGAAACTTGATCAAAGCCCTTTCTCTATCTTCCTGTTTCATTCCTCCATGAAAAACATCGTGCACGAGATTCATATCCTTGAGGTGATTACTAATTCGATCAGCTGCGTCGCGATGATTGACAAATACCAGCATTGGCTCGTTTCCTAATTGACAAACCAATCGGAAGAAGGCATCTAACTTATCTTTTCCTTCGGAACGAACACCTTTTAATTTCAATCCTTTAATTGGCGCTTGATCCTTAATGTAATCCAAAGTTAGAGGTTTGTTCAGACCAACAAATCCGGGAACCTCATTTAGATTAGTAGCCGAAGTTAATACGCGTTGCTTTAGCGCACTTAACTCGCGTATTATTTCTTTCATATCAATCTGGAAACCCAAATCTAATGCCTTGTCAAATTCATCAAGAACAAGAAAACGTAATGAAGATAATGAGAATCGTTCGCGACGAATATGATCAGCAATACGCCCAGGCGTACCTATTAGCACGGCAGGTGGATGTTTTAAACTGTTACGTTCTGTTTGAATGGAATGCCCGCCATAACAGCAATTTACCTTGAACCCGGTTTTAAGCTGGCGGAATACTTGCTCAATTTGCAAGGCCAACTCACGCGAGGGTGCCAATATTAGCAATTGTACCTGCTCATTATTACGATCTAATCGTTCAATAAGAGGTAACAAAAAAGCTAAAGTTTTGCCTGACCCTGTCGGTGATAATAAAATTAAATCATTACGATCTTTAATCTTAGCAGCCGTTTCCAACTGCATTTGATTAAGTTCACTTATTCCTATATTTTGAAGGTATTCCTGTTGCTGATTATCCGCTTTTTGCATGGCACAAAGATACACGCATGTATTAAATAATTAGTACATACCAGTATTTAGTTATAATGATTCTTCCCGCAGCAGCGTTTAAACTTAAGTCCGCTTCCACAAGGACATTTGCTATTTCGCCCCAATCGAGCCGAAGCTTTATTTAACTCCTTAGCTGACATATCTTGCTGGAAAATTTTTTCCAATAATTCATACAACTCAGGATGTTTCTGCTTCAGTAACTTTGGGCGTTCAAAGAAGTATTCGCTGATAACCGAAAAAAACTCTGCCCGGTTAGTGCCACCATAAGGATTGATATCCGACTTTGCCTCATAAATTTCATCAATCTTTTTGTTGATTAAATCAATCCAGGGAATGGCAAATTGATTATCCAGCAATAAAGCTGGCACACCATCTATCTTACCATCCGATTTATCAATTAAATGCACAAACTCATGAATCGCCGTATTTTTCTTATCCGAAGTATTTTTAAAACCATGACGCAAAGCCTCCTGGGACAATATCATCTTTCCTTCCATATAGCCACTTCCCACCATGCCTAGAATAGATCTATTCTCTCCCGAAGTTTCAAACTTTTCATTAAAAGATGAAGGATAAACTAACACTTCATGAATGTTGGTGTATCTCCAATGTGGAAATTGAAAAATTGGAATAATAGCACTTGCCGCTACCATTATTTCATCTTTAATATCCACCTCTGTTTCAATACCGGTTATTCTACAATTCAGAAGAAACTCCTGAATTTTGAATTCAAATCGTTCTTTTTCCTCCTGACTTAAAGCCAAGTAATACGGCACTTGTTGACTTAGAATAATTCTCCATTCTTTTGGGAATGCTTGTTTTGGCTTTCTCCATCTTCGTTTTGATTTACTAAAGAGACGTAACAATAACAAAACAACAACTGCTACAACTAATACATAAAGTAAAATTTCCATTTCAAAAGGATGAATTAAGTTAAGGGAAATAGGTTAGTAATAACTTTTATAAATGCTAAAATAGCATAATATTACAGCATGGGGTTTAATTTTATCATTTAAGGATGAATTACAAAAGTCAAGTATAACAATCACTTACTCTCCTTTTTTGAATTTTCTTTCAAAACGAATTAACTCAAGGTAAACTTCCTCCACTTCATCTCTTGCCCAAGGTGTTCGTCTTAAAAACTTCAAACTCGATTTAATGGATGGATCATAATTAAAGCAGCGAATATTCACACGTTCACCAAGCTGTTTCCAGCCATATTCTTCAACTAGCCGCTCTAATATATCAACCAGTTTAACCCCATGAAGAAGGTTATTAACATGTTCATCTTTCATTCGTTTATCTTCATCCATAAGGCATCAACTTCAAGCGTGTTTTATTAGTAACCACAAAGATAATTACTTTCTGAATTCAAAGCTCCTTTTCTGAATTTCATATGATAAACATCAATTACTTTATTCAATATAACTAAAATATTATCTTTAGAGAGATAATAAAACACTAAACCAAAAACCCATGAAAAGAATAAGCTTAACACTATTTGGCTTGTTATTGATTCTTCAAGTAACTTCGAGCCAATCAGAAACTGACAAAGGACTACAAGCGATTAATAAAGATGTGCTTAAAGGCCAACTTGATTTTTTAGCCTCCGACTGGATGGAAGGTCGTAATACGGCTGAAAAAGGTGCCTATATGGCGGCTGATTACATTGCCAGCATGTTTAGAGTATATGGTTTAAAACCTGGTGGCGACATGCAATGGATACGTCCATCGCGTGAGGAACGCTCTGAAGGAAAGAAATCATATGAAGAACAAACTTATTTCCAGAACTTTCCGCTCATTCAATATACCGAAGGCGAAGAGCAATCTTTCTCAATTATTGAAAAAAGCAAACATGGTGAAAAACGTTTTCAACTAAATTATAAAACGGACTATTCATTGTATGTTTCCAGCCATGGCATTGAATGCACAGCTCCTCTCGTATTTGTTGGTTATGGCTTAAGCGATAAAGAAAATGGATATGATGATTATAAAGGCCTTGATGTGGAAGGTAAAATAATTGTGAGACTGAATGGCTTACCTGGCTACAAGGACAAAACTTCAGAAGCGTACAAAAAGCTGATCCCTAAAGATAGATATGCCAAATGGGCTATTTATGATAAAAAGGATGATTTGGCTGCTGAAAAAGGAGCCATTGCCATCATTGAAATTACACCAGGAGAAGACAACAGCTTGAACTGGGCCATGAACACTCCGTTTCACGTACGCTCTGAAAACTACCAAGGTCCAAAGCAAAATAAACCATATGTGCGCTTAAGAGCACCAGGGAAAAATTTGGGCAAAAATCTAACCACAATTAGACTAACATCACGTGCTGTTAATAAATTATTTGAAGGGTTTGATTTTGACTTGGAGGATTATGAGAAGAAGGCTGCTCGCTTAATAAATCAGAAAAATTTCAGCTTAAACAAGTCCGTTCACCTAAAAACAACCGTGGAATCAAAAATTGTGAAAGCGCGAAATGTGATTGGAGTTATTGAAGGTGAAAACACTGACGAATATATTGTTGTGGGCGCCCATTACGATCACCTAGGTATTAAAAATGGCTTTATTTATAATGGTGCAGATGACAATGGTTCAGGAACAGTAGGAATTATGTCAATCGCAAAGGCAGTAATGGCAACGGGCAAGAAACCTGAAAAAACGATCATTTTTGCGGCATGGACTGGTGAAGAAAAAGGCTTAATCGGTTCGAGGCATTACTGTGAAAACCCTACAGTGCCATTGGAGCAAATTAAGTACTATGCTAATTATGATATGATTTCGCGCAATGTAAAGGATACAGCAGGCGTTAAATGCTTTTACAGCTATACCAAATCGAGCGAAGTATTAAAAACAATAAGTGATGATAATATCAAAGCCCATAAGCTAAAGCTCGAACTAAATTACCGGGCAATGGAACGACCAGCAGGTGGAAGCGATCACGTATCCTTTGCTAAAAAGAGTATTCCTGTTACGTGTATGATAACCGGTTTGCACAACGAATATCACACACCTAAGGATGTTATTGGAAAAGTTAACTACGACAAAATGTTGGAAATAGTTAAACTAGGCTTCCTTAATATTTGGCAGTTATCCAACGATCCTGAATTATTGAAAAAGAATTAAACTATAACAAGAGCGTCACAGTATGAACTCTGGCGCTCTTTCTTATAAATCCTGTTAAGTATAATTTGTACTTATCTTTTAATGTGATCACTTTTACTTCAAACAAG
Organism: Carboxylicivirga fragile; assembly: GCF_050589805.1. Taxonomy (NCBI): domain Bacteria; kingdom Pseudomonadati; phylum Bacteroidota; class Bacteroidia; order Marinilabiliales; family Marinilabiliaceae; genus Carboxylicivirga; species Carboxylicivirga fragile. The sequence goes on from NZ_JBNGOY010000021.1 coordinate 47,437, forward strand.
CTCCAGTATCTCTATCGATTTGCCCTGGAATGTAACAACATCTGCTACTCGTTTATCTTTTAAAGCTTTACCTATGGGCGAAGCCAACGATAGAGCATAATATGCACTCCCATCCATATCTATTTTACCCATAGCGACTGATACAAAATAAAAGCCCATCGACGATTTCACCAGACTACCAAATGCAATTGCTGCATGAGCTTTGTCCAATTCTATTTTTGAAATATCCTTTTGTAGATCCAACAACTTACCAAGTTGCATTTGTTGATTATTCAACTCAATCTGCATCATTTCGCGGCCAGTCTCAAACTTATCACCAGCACTACTTTTGGTGTCATTTTTCATCGACTCAGAAGTCTCCTGCATAGCAACACGAACAGCATTAATCTTTTCTTCGAGAATAGCATTTAATTGCTGATGTAAAGCTATTTTTAAATCCAATGTAAAGTACATGATGCAAAACTAATACTAATAACCGGAATATATTAAACAGTGCGACGCACTATTTAATCACAAGCTTACGAGTTATGGTTCTATTGGTCGCGGTCGTAATTTTCATGAAATAGATGCCTGAAGATAAACCAGCCACATCCATATGTATTTTTTCCTCCTTGTGACTATTATCCTGCGATTTTGAAAGCGAACCTACACTATTAAATAATTGAACATTACGAATTGCATTTTAGTTTAACTGGTATCGTTCATTAATACTATCTTTACAACTCTTGCATACGGAATCACATGGATATACTCACACACGGCCTTACCGGAATTGCCTTTTCAACAGCTATAATGGCACACTCAAAAAATACATGGCGACAAAAAGTAGTAATTGGCTCATGTGGATTATTGGGTGGAATTTTACCCGATGTGGATGTGATTTCGAAGTGGAGCGGTTTTGATGCGACCTTTGGTGTATGGTTCGGTTTAAAAGAAAGTGGCAATGCTATATTCGGGCAGACACATTGGTACTCTCACCATGTATTTACCCACTCCATTGTTGGTGCCTTATTTTTTACATTACTACTTATTGGCAGCTACATCGGCATTAAGCAACTACAAAAGAGGAAACACAGTCCGCAATTAAAACTTTATGCTTTGGCCTTTCTACTTGGCTATATGGGTCATTTATTTGAAGATATGATAACCCCTGGTGGTCCTTGGAAAGGCATCGCTTTCTTTTGGCCTTCAACTGATTTTACAGGTGGCTGGGGTAAAATATGGTGGTGGGATAACTACGATCTTTTTCTCATTGTTTGTGCTGCCATATTAATAAATGGCATCATCCTACTAAGCAGATATAAAACTAAACTACTCTCTAAACTCACTTTGTTGATTGGACTGCTTCTCTTCGTAATTCAGATAGAAAGAAGAGATTATGACTATAATCAAAAAGCCCATGCTCAAAATACCAAGGAAGCAAAAGATGCACAGAAACGCTATTTGGGTGAGCCGCTTTACACTTTCATACAGAAAGTTGACGAGATGATACCCGTGGCCTTTTAAGATTTTACTTATCAAGCCTTCTATTCTTGTGCTTCGAAAACATAAAAAAAACAAAAGCCGCAACAATTTGTGTTACGGCTTATTTCTTAAATATTGAAAAGCTAATTTACTTCTTCATAATTCTATCAGCAACCTGCTGTGCATCGCGGCAATATTTATCATCACCTTTAAGCTTCCACTCTCCGGTATTCTCAATGTAATACTTAACCGTTTTCTCAACAACTTCCTGGTAACCACCGTGTGATATTAACAGTTTTTGCACTGTTTTAGTGTAGTCTTTCATGCGCGAATCATTTTCGAGCACCAAATCCCACAGCCTGTTCATTCGCTTAGATTGCTCCTTGTAAATTGGATCTATCGATTTATGAGACATCAAAAAAAGTGACAACGCTTTCGCCTCTGGTGATGGTTTTTCTTTTCTTCTATCCATGCTTATTTATGTATTTAACCAAGGGCAAAAGTACTTGATTAATTTTTACCATCGCTTATCTATTGCATTAGATTTCAAATAGTTTTTTCCATTGTATAAGCTAAACATGAATAATTAGCCCCTTTGTTTAAGCTTAGTCTGAAGATGATTATACTTCAATAAGCGTATTTGTCTCTATATATTTATAAAAATCAAGCGGAAATTTCATGCTTCATATTTTACTCCGCCAGTTGTTTGATAAGAACCTGACTCATTAATAATACCGATTGGTTAATGACCTTAGCGTTAAATAAGCTTCGCATTTGACGCTGTCATTAATCCATCGGCATTATACCAAGCGCTAAGTTCATTGTAATAATGGTATAATATACCAAATCATGTTGTGCCTTTGTCTTGTGACAATAGCTCATTTAAACTAATTATTTTACAGCCTTTACTTTCATAATATTCTATCATTTCTGGGATTTTCTTTTTACTCCAACTGGTAATGCCATCGGATAAGACAGTCACTTCGTGATTTGCCTTACGTAAATTAAAACAAGTTGATTTAACACAAATAGTAGCATCTCCTCCTACTATGTACAATTCACTTATTTTATTTTCACTAATAAAATCTGCAAATTCCTCACTTGTTAATGCATTTCCTTTATTTTTCGTAAAAACATTTTTTGATGCTATTTTCAAGTCTGAAGCTAATTCGGCCCCGACCGTATCTGGTTTGAAGTTTCTTGCACCAGCTGATAAATTTTCATGCCTTATATAAACAACATGAATCTCATTATTGACTGCCCAATCAATGGCTTTATTTATAGTATCAATTACCTCTTTGTAATTCTTTGGTGTATCATTTTGAATATCTACTATTACTAATGCTTTGCTCATTTTCCTTACTTTACCTATGTGTTTTATAAATCTTCGAGTAATTATCTTTAGTTACCGTTTTGCCTGTTTCCAAATAGTACTTCAAACCAAAAAGGTGTTGTTTTAGCCCTTTCCCTAATTGCCCCTTCATTAAGTAAATCATAAAACCAGGAGAAGTTGAAACACTAGAAGTCATTTTTACTTCAGTCTTATCCGCTCCAATAGAAGATATTTCATAGATGGCAGACATTTCTTTTAGAAATGGGAGGTTATGCTTATAGGCCACCACTTTAAAATTCTTATTCTCATCTGCCTCAGTTATTGTTTCCTCTAAAAATAGCCTATCATCGAAGGTAACATGCCTTGAACAATTTATTTCCCCTTTAGTAGCATTGTATAAATATTTGGATGTTGGCATGCTTGGATTATGAATGTGTATATCTCCATATTGATTAAATAACACGTCCCATGTTTTTTCAACTGAGGCATTAATTACCTCTTTAAATTCTGATGTTTTCATTTTTAACATTTTAACTTAATACTTCTGCAAATGTAATTGGCAGAGGTGACAGAGGTGTGTCAAGGGTGCTATTGATTTTTCACATATTTTTCGAAATACTCATTTATGGTCATATTATGTGGATCAAATGTTTCACCCTCTGCAACAAGTTTTTCAATGAAATCAATTCTAAAGTGACGAAATTGATTTCGCTTTCGACAAAAGGCGATTAGCAGAAAATTTCCATTAGTGCTATAGATGGCAAAGGGCTCAATATTTCGAGTCGTACGTTTGTCTTCCGATGAGAGATAGTCCATGCTTAGGACTTTGTATTGAGTAATAGCCGATTGAATTTGCATAAGGTTATTACTCGTTTTTTCCTCAGAATTATTCCCACCAAAGTAAATCCTATCGGCCAATAAATCAGCATTCCCTTTTTGGGAGTATCTCAAAATGGCTTTTATTTTTTCGATGGCGCTCGACATGTTCTCAACAAACGACAAGTCTTTATTTTTAATGGCTAATTGTTGCATGGTGATTAAGGCATTTGCCTCATCCTCGGTAAATAGAACCGGTGGAAGATGATACCCCTCCATTATTGAATAACCTTTGCCTTCTTCGGTTACAATAGGAATTCCAGATTTCTCCAAGGTTCGAATATCCCGATAGATGGTTCTTACGCTTACATCATGTCTTTCGGCCAATTCTGTTGCAGTAACAATTCTTTTTGCCTGAAGCTGAGTAAGTATTGCGGTTAATCTCGAAAGCCTTGGTTTCTCTTTTTCTTCCATTGTGTTTTATTTCTGCTTGTGGCTTACGATTAGTATAGATTTTAAACCTTTTTCAGTAACCTTTCTAGGTTTTCAATTAATATATCTATCTCATTTTCGGTAATTGTCAATGGAGGTAGAAATCTCATAGCATTTTGCCTAAAACCAAATACAAAACCCAAATCAAAAAGTTGCCTATTAATTTTATTACCATCATAAGTGGGTTGAAACTCAATAGCCAACATTAGACCTTTACTTCTAATTTCTTTAATTTCAGTGGGGAATGAAAGTCTTAATTTTTCCAACTTATCGCTAAAGTAACTACCGATTTTAGCACAATTTTCCAGAATACGTTCTTCTTCAATTATTTTAATGACCTCTAGTCCGATAGCACATCCCAATGGATCGTTTTGATGCGATTGGGCATAAATAAATAACTCATTTTCTAAACTCTTCAGTGTATTCTCATTTACCGTAACTGCACTTATTGGATAGCCATTCCCAAGAGCTTTCCCAGTTACAACAATGTCAGGTTTACAGTCATAATTTTGAAATCCAAACCATTTACCAAGTCTTCCAAACCCTGTTGTAACTTCTTCTGCAATTATTAACAGCTTGTTCTTTTTCGAAGTTTCTACCAATTCCTTTACGAATTCTTTCTCAGGGAACTGCACAATATCAATTGAAGCACCACCTGTTTCCATTACTAGTGCACTGATTTCTTTAAAGTCAATTTTTTTGATGGCTTCGATATCATTGAATGGCACATTGACAAGACTCTCATTAGTTGGGTCAATTTTCCCTAAACCATAAGCACTTAAATATGAATTTGAAATTTTTAAAACTTTCTTTTTTTTCGTCAGTTTTTGGGCAATTGAAATTGATAAGTTTACGGCCTCAGATCCCGAACTTAGAAATATACTTGCTCCATTTTCATATCCAATAAGTCGTTGAAGCTCCTCTGACAATTTTTCAGACATTTTATTTCTAAATCGATAACCGTGATGAATTGAAGTTTTGGCTTGTTCAGTTATTACAGAAACAATCCTTTCGTGACTATGTCCAAGGTTTGTGCACCAAACGCCTGATTCAAAATCAATATATCTCTTACCATCTGAGTCGAATTGGTAAAAACCTGATGATTTCTCAACCAGTTTATTACTGGATGGATAAAATGGAATTATGTTTTTTTTCATTTTGATACTTGTTTGTCGCACGTTCCTTAAAATTACAGCCAAGCCTCTAGTATATGAATAGTAGCCGATTTACGTACGGTTATCCGTCTGAGATGAACGGCTAATTGGGCAGTGAATTGAGCCTTATTTACCAAGTTTAAACGTCACCCAGTTCTTGTCAAGCATATAGTTTGCAAATTCGGCTTCTCCTTTTTCCCTTATCATTTCAATCCCTTTTCTCCGATTTGTACGTGTTATAAACTGACCAAATCGAATCATAAACGGATTATAAATCTTACAATCTTTTACTGATGAATATTCATCACAATCAGCACATGAGCTGATTCCTTTCTCAATGCAACATGGTCTCACTTTACATGCTTTGTAGCCTACAGCACATTTAGGACTTTCACCTTTACAAGCCTGACAATCTCCTTTCACATATTTTGGACATGCACCACAATAGAATCCGCAGTATGAAATTAAACCAATCGGTGTTGAACTATCACTTTGATTTGCAACCATTTTATCCATGCCATTATTATTTTACATTTTTAATTTCAAGTGCTTCCAAATCCTCGACTTTAGCGATAAAACCCCAACCGAATTTATCTTCGGATATTTCAAATATTAACTCATTTTCACCTTTAAGCAAAGGCAATTCTATGGTTTTATCTTGATCTACAACATATCCTCTATCCTCATATCGTCCTGAATCGGAAAAGCTATTATCTCCCGTAAACAACTCTTTCGAGTTGAGGTAAACCTTTATTTTATCACTATATCCAAAATGAATTTTCTTCCTTTGTGCCTTGTCTGAACTCAAAATTGTTTTTGCCAAAACCGTATTTTTGGTTTTTGATTTGGTAAAATGTCTATTCAGATTTATTACATAATTTTCTTCAGCATTTACCGTATGCCATTTACTTATTAAATCGTCATCCAGAAATGGTTTTTCAAGAGCAAAATCAAAGTTATCGTAGGGCTCGGATATAAGCCAGCTCGATATATATGTTTTATCATCTAAAACTGGTAGAGCTTTTCTTTTTAGTATGCTTATTGGGGCATGTTTTGTTATTTTCAGATTTGCAAAAATCGCTGGATGATAGCTACAAACACCTAGCCCACCCGAAGTATAATCGTGTTTTAATTTTACTGAGAGAATATGATTCGGATTATTATGGAGATATACTTTTGCAGAGTCGTCAGCAACTTCAATTTTTACATGGAACCACTCATTTGTTGGAATATTTGCAACGGCCTGATACGGTTTACCATTATAAAGTTGCCATGTGGCTGAGCTATTAAAAATCGGGTCGTATTGCACCGCATCCCATTTACCACTTGTGTGAGGTTGAAAATAGATGTACTCAAAATTCGTAAGTGATCCAATCCGAAAAACAATCCCTAAGTACGCTTTGGGTGAAGGTGAATATAAATCGCACTCGATTATTCCATTTTGAAAATCTATTCCATCCAGATATGCTATTCCAGATCCATCCGAAATACAAGTGGCTAATTCCGAATCAAATTCTTTCACCTCAACAGAACCTAATGTTTTCCACTCATTCGATGAAAAATCAACGTCTATGGTACCTTTCTGTGCCACACAAATGTTTGTGCTTATAAGTAGAAAAAGGAATGTAATTGATTTATAGTTCATTTTAGCTCTATTTATTAATTGAACATTGGTCGGTATTATCTTAAAAGTAACTAATATTTTTCATCTGTTTATAATCTTATATTTATTGTCAGATGGAACTCTCATGAAATTTCAATCATTCTCCTGTGTGTAAAATGAATAATTGAAATTTACATGTTCGTTTCATGAGTCAATTTGTTATTGAATGCGTTTTTCTAGCATAGCCCAGAACACAAGGTTTCATTTATCATTCGTCTTTCTATTATTTGCTCAAGGTTTCACTAGAAATACTGTATTATTCTTTATCTTAAATCGAACGTCACAATCCTTATTGATTAGGAACAAAAACAGGTGGCACACTCCGCGCTAGCTGAGACTTTTAAACTTTATTTCCACACTCTCTTTTTATTTATTTCCTCTTTTTCTCGAAATGCCTCTTCTAAATCAATATCATAACGATTAGCAATAGAACACAGGTAGATTAATATATCAGCAAGTTCTTCTTTTACAGAACCAACGTTAGCGTTAATATCGGTTTTAATTTTGTTTGTCTTACGGATGGCCTTAAATAGTTCGCCTATTTCCTCTCCTAGCAACAAACCTTTCACTATCACATCCTGATCAATAAAGCCTCTTTGCACCTCAAGCATATTTACATATTCCTGATAATCCTTTAATGTTGGTTTTTCCCTTAGTTCTAAATCTTTCACACTCTACTATTTTGTGTTAATATTATATTTCTTTTTTCTCAATGGAATAGGTGTATAATAAAGCCCACATCCTAGCTCCTTAATCACAAACTAAAACCTATCCCCCTAACACCTGACTTCAATATACCAACAAAAAGCCACCTGCACGAAGCAGATGGCCTTAAATATAGATTCCCGAATTAATTTATCAGTAGATCATTGACAAGTGTTTATTTCACAACCATTCTGTTCGTATGAATAGCTTCACCATTCACAATTAGTCGGTAGAAATACATTCCACTGGCTAATTTGTGGGCCTTATAAACTACTTTATGCTCACCACTTGTTTGGTTTTTCGCTATCAGAACATCCACTGTATTACCTTTCAGGTCTACAATTTCGATTCTAACATCGCCACCCGTTTCAATGTTGTAGGCAAATGTAGTTGATTCAACAACTGGATTCGGATAGTTGATTAACCCGGCATCGATGCTAACTTCATCAAGCTTGGTTGCAATACTTCCTACCTCAGCGTTAAAGCTTGTATAAGCTATTCCACTCTGCTCATCACTGGCATAAATAATTATTTCGCTTGTTCCTTCTGCAAGTGGGTTAACTTGTAACACATTATCCACAATTTCTACCTCAACAGATTCTCCTTTAGTAACTTTTGCTATGAAAGTCAAATTGTCATTTTCAGGATCAGCAAATACCTCGTTAAGATCAATGTTATCTTTCGAGTCAGAAACATTATAGCTTCTATTATCCAGCATATTTACAAGGTATGGTGCACCATTGGCATCACCTAACACAATTACACCAACAGTTGTGGCAGTTACACCACCACGGCTATCATCAGCATAAATAGTAAGTACAGCCATTCCCGTCTGATAAGGATTGATGGACATCATATTGGCATTTAAACTCACATTCACCGATGCTGTGCCTGAAAGCGTAAAGCTATAAGTCATCTCATCCCAATCAGGATCAACAAAATGATTGCCTAGATCCAAGCTAAGTGATTCCTCAGGCCATATCATGATGTTATCCAAAGGAGTTACTAACTCTGGTGCATGATTTTCAACAGCTCGCACACGCACATTAAAGGTAATAGCTGTATGTGCGCCTTCCGGATCGGTAGCCAGCACGGTTACCACAGCTGTACCCAAATCTCTTGGTGTAATGCTTAGAACACTTCCATGCACTTCAAGATCGAATGCGTCGTACGAACTGGCATATGCAGTAAATACCAAGTCTTCTCCATCAGGATCAATGAAATAGTTATTTAAATCTATTTGATCTCTGGCATCATCAACGAAATACAATTTGCTCATCACATCTTCAAGAACAACAGGCATTCTGTTGACATTATTCACAACAATGGTAAATGGCAGACTAATGCTTTCACCCATATCATCCGTAACGTGCATTATAAATCCGTATGTACCTGCCTGCTCGTAATCAGGCGAGTAAGTTACAGTTGCAAAGTTACCATCCACCTGCATCGTCATAAATTCATTCGAATTTTCAACTGCAAATTCAAGTACCCCGCCTTCTGGGTCAACCACTTCGAAAATAGTTTCAACAACTTGTCCCTCATTAACCACTAGTTCATCAGCGGCTTTCATAGTAACAGGAAGTTGATTCACATACAATTCAACCGGATATTCGAAAGTAGAATTAAGTGGATCATTGGTATTGTAAACCACTTTCGCATAATTAAATCCACCTTTTGCTGCATTTGCATCAACATAAAGCGTGTTATCAAGCGTTGTTCCTGCTTCTACCTCACCAGTAAGTAAACTTGGGTTCAACCATTCGCCTTGTACCGAGCCAGCTGCTTCGTAAGCTCTGATCTTGTATACATAACCAGGGTCTTCGTTCAACCATGTAGCTGAATTAGTATCGTACCAGTACGATACGCCTTCAACACCTGCAATGCCATTATTAAATCCGGCAGGGAAGGTCATAGCTTGTGGATAATGCATCACAACGAAGAACTCATCACCATTAACAAATTGTAGAGCTGTATTTAGTTCGATGAAGCAATTAGCACCACCTGAAGCTTCGGCATGTGTATAGGCTTGTGTGGCTATCAATTCACCTTCAGCAGGTAGAGTACCGCCTTTGTAAATTTCAAGCACAACTGCATCAGTAACATCAAAGTTCTGATAATAGTTAGCAATATGTGTTAGTTTAAATGTGCTACTTGTTACCGTAAACTTGTTGGCTGCACTGTAAGCAGCTGATCCATTGTATCCATAATAATCATCCGGAGCCACTTCTGGATCGTAGATAATTGAATTAATGAACGAAGCTGTTTCTACTGCCGCTTGCTGATACCTTAGCGATCTGCCACCTTGTGCAAATGAACGCTGTGTATTTACATTTACATCATTTCGCTGATAGATCGGACTAACAGCTGTTGTCTCACCAAATCCATCTGGTAGATAAACGACATTAGCATCAAAGTTTAATAGGCTTGCACCTTCATTACCAATTGTACTTATGGATGAAACACTTTCATCGGAACGTAAATGCAGTTTCAAAGTACTTGTTGGATTTAAGGTTGCCACTGGAGGGGCAATTGCCTCTGCCTGTAGTTCGGCCCATACTAAAGCCATATCTTCATCATTAGAAGCCACTTTTAGTTTATTAGAAAATGAACCAACAGCATTTGGCGTAAAGCTTACATTCACCATCAACTCTTCTTCTGGTTGAAGTGTAAATGCTCCGTCTTTATCCTTAGCAAATACTTCCGATTCGTGCATGAAGTACACTGATTCTATTTCGAGCGCTTTAGTACCTGTATTGGTAATCATTAATTCCTGAGCAACCGTATTGACTTGATCATCCATAAAGTAAATAGGATCAAATACCATCATATCAGTACTCAAAGTAATTTCAGGTATACCAATAACTGTCAACGAAGTAGGTATTTCTACATATTGCGATGCAGGATCGTTACTTAAGACCTTCAATGGTGCTTCGTAAATACCATCGTACATATCTGTAGCGTCAAATACCAACTCAACATTGCTAGTAACACCTGGCGCAACAACACCGGTTACAAACGGACTCTTGATTAACAAGGCCAGTTCATTTTTCAGGTAAGTATTGTTGAATACAACAGATAAGGCATCTGTTCCATCTTCATTTTCAATACCAACGGTTGATTTCTCAACGCCAGAATAAGATTCAACATCTTTGTACTGGAATCGGATGTCACCATTGGCATAAATGATAGCCTGGAAAGTAGCATAAGTACTGCCCAAGAATGCAGGTACTTGGTTGTACTGAACCACCGCATAATCGCTTGTGCTATAGTAATACACACCATCGCCATTTTGAGGTTCAATGTCGTCCCAAAGTGGAGCTATCAGTGTATTAGGATCGCTATTATCAGGAATATCCTGATTTGAGAATCCACCAATTGAGCCAAGCTCAGTTCCAAATGTAATAAAGCCATTGGAAGCCACTTGCATTTGCGCGTACATACCATTATAGAATGGGAAGCTAAATGGTAGATCAACAAAGACACCATCATCGCCACCTAAGTCAAGCTTGGTACCAATTCCACTAATTTCCATCCACTCATACATCACCTCAGCACTTTCATCACTATCCAACCAGGTATAACCGAACATATCCGGCCCACCTTTACTGTGTTGAACTGCATCACCAATTCTGGTATCCTGATCGTCTTTTGAAGCCAATGCAGGCGCAGGAGTATGACTGCTTTGCGTTACTTCGCCTACCTTAGAGTAGAAAGGTTTAACTAAAGTATAAGCTAAGTCAGAGCCACCCGTATTTGCAATGGCCACTTCAATGCTTTGCATTTCGCCAGCCGGGATAATTACCTCTACAGGAGATGGTGTAGTGCTTACTCCAATTTCAGGAGGAACAATACCAGTTCCTGAAACTGCTACACTTACTTCTTCGTTACCATAAGTATCGTCACTACTAATAATGATGTCAGCAGTGGTTTCACCAATGTTTAAAGCTGTGTAAGTCACAATAAAGGATTTACTCATTTCCGGAGCCAAATTAATCGGGCTCTCAAAATCAACCGTAAACGAAGCATCACTTGAAGTAATAGAACTAATGTTTAAGTCCTTGCTTCCTGTGTTTTCGATATTGAAGGTTCGTTGAGCCGTCAAATTCTGGAAAATAGGTTCGAAAACTAAACTCTCAGGATTTACTCCAATTTTTGGGAATCCCTTAACATTCAAGAGTGTTGTAAAAGTTTGTTCAGGTCGAAGCGGATCGTTACTTGAAATAAGTAATTCGTTAATGTAACTGTCCTCAACCAATTCGCTTGCATCAATTGTAACATCAATACTTTGCTCCTGGTTAGGCTGAACAATTCCTGACAATGGACTAACAGACACATCAAATGGTGTTTTTCCAGGGAAGATCAATACAGCCATATTACTTTCCACAAAAGCCGTATTAAATGCTACCTGTAAACCAATGCTGCCATCCATATTCTCAGTACCTACAGTAGCGGTTTCACTATTAGCAAGTGTCACATCTTTGTATAAATACTCAATGTTTCCATTCGGATAAAGCACCACCTGGAAAGTGATTGTACCAGTTGAACTACTCCACGTACCTACCTCGTGATACTGAACAATAAATTTGTCAGGCGAAGCTTGATAGAACACTTGTCCTCTGCGAGCCGATGGTCGTAAATCGTCCCAGAATGGGGCAATCAAATCGTCCGGTGCACCAGAAGTTGGAATTTGTTTATTGGAATAACCACCAAAGGTTCCCAATTCTGTTCCGAAAGTAAGGAAGCCATTGGAAGCAATTGTTACAGCAGATTTAGACTCGCCATAGAATTTAAAGGCAAATGGTAATTCTATCTGCTCAGCTCCATCATCACTATCGGGCGCTACTTCAATACCTGTTTCAGAAATCTCTGTCCATACAAAGACAGGACCACCAGTTTCTTTACTATCAATCCAGGCATAACCTTGATCGTCAGGCCCACCTGCGCCGAGTAAAACAGGATTACCTTTACGTGTATCGGTAACACCTTTTTCGCTCATCTGTGTCATGTCATCAATACGAGACGTATTGTTTTGAACAACATCAGGATTAGCCAATAGTTGATTTAAGGCAACAGCCGGCATTGAGTATTGCAGTGGATACAATCCGGTATTTTTGATTGTAAATCGTTCAACTCGTAGCTGACCAGCATCCATATCAATCTCAGTTTGGGCTGGTTCAAGCGAAATGACCGGTGGCGAAATAGCATTTGCCGTAACCGTAATATTAACCGTTGGTGTAGACTGATCGTTGCTGCTTACCGTTAATACATCGTTGAACTGACCTAAGAAATTCGATTTAAAAACCAACTTAACAAGCAATGAATCACCTGTTGATAATACCTTTTCCTCGGTAAGATCAGTGGTAAACAACGAAGTGGTTCCAGTAATTGAAGCGATGGTCAGATCACCAATTCCTGAATTACTAATGAAGAATGGCACTTCTTTTTTGTCATTGACAAATACAGTTCCCATCTCAATCATTTCTTCTGCAATCACAATCTCACCCGTTTGCCCACTCACCTCAACATTCACAGGAATAGTTGTAGACAGCTTATTAATATCGTTGGTGTATAATGTTAATGATGAAGCATGCTCACCGTTTGGAAGCATTGTTGCATCAATTTCAACATTAATAGTAGTTGATGCTCCTGCAGCCACTGTTCCGGCTAAAGGCTCCACAGAAATAAAATCTGATCCTCCACCACCTGGGAAGCCAAATGCTGTTACTTCTGCATTTCCAGGGAAAGCACCAATTAATTCAGTGGCACCTGTTTCTGTGTCAAGCACTCTTAGTTCGCCCGCATCAGAAGCATTGTTATAGGCAGCTAAATAAACAAGGTCGGTTGCCGGATCCCATGCCATACTTTGGGCATAATTAGGATCGAAACCAGAATTACCAACCAAGGTCATATGACCATCGTTCTTATCAATGGCATAAATGTTATCATCCAGGTTGAGTCCCCAAAGATTTCCTTCGCCATCGCAAGCAATGGATACCATAATGCCTTCGCCCATGTCACCAACTTTAGTTGCGGCACCAGTTGAAAGATTAATGGTATAAAGCTCAGACACAGGCTCAGAATAATTACTCGCGTACATCACGCCAGATGTTTTATCACAAGCTAAATCAGCAAATTGCAAGGTTGCCCCTATTGATTCTAAAGCACCCGTTTCGATGTTGAGCTTTTTCAACATACTTTCATCATGATCAACAATGTACATGTGCTGATCGTCACCCTGAGCAAAGTCACCTGCATAGGCTGTATAGGTCACAGCGCTTGAACTTGTATAAGTACCTGGCGCATCCGTCGATAATGACATAAAGAACTTACCCGGGTACACTTCCATACCATAAGCCATAGAACCTGCTAATTGTGCAACAGGTAAAGAGGAGTTGGTTTCGGTACTCACCTTAGGAGCTATACCAAGAGTACTGGCCGCCATGCCTTTGGGATAATGACCTGTAACGGCAGGAATGTGATAGCTTTGATCAACCACTGGCCCAGTAAAGTCGTACTGTAACTCAGCATTACCGTTATTTGCAATGGTAAGCGTTTCAACTTGAACAGGATTAGTGTTCACGTCAACGGAAGCATTTATTTCCATAGGTGTTACTTCCAATGCTGGGTTTGGAGCTCCAGTTATCGTAGCAGTCGCTTCCACTTTTGTTACCGGATTAAGCGGATCGTTACTCAATACAAAAATATTGAAGTCGTGCTCACCATTGGTTGTTACACCCTCGGCATCGTAAGTAACCTGAATTTCTTGAGAAGAGGCACTAGCAACGGTACCTTCTGAAACATCAAGTGTTAAACCTTGCAATGAAGACTGAATACCTCTTACATTCCATACATAGTTACCCCAGTTAGGTTGGTTCTGAATATCTTCCCATGCACTATTTAGATAAACTAAATTTGCACCAGGTCTACTTCCGCCTGCCACATCATCGTAACCTAAACGTAAAGGAACATCAGGATAATCAAATACCACCCAAACCTTATCGCCCGTTTCGAGGCTAATAGGCATTTCAAGGGCAACAGTCACATATTGTGCACCAATGATATTATTAAATTCCTGCATCAATACTAATTCACCTTGCGATGGTGTATCCCCACCCAAAACAACAGATAGGCCCGTTGGTTTTGAACTGGCAGCACCAGAAGCTTCGATAAAGGCACTTACATGGGAAAGAATAAATTTCTCACCACCCATATCAGGCACAACTAAAGAAGAACTTGCCATCCACTGTACCGGAGTACCACTAGCTGTTACCGCAATAGTACCATCAGCTTCTTCATCACCATTGTCATAAATAATAGAATTAGCCACTTCATTTTCAAATGATAATTGTCTAACCGTCGTATTATTAGTGGATGATTGAGCACTTAATTCACCTTGTTGGTTATTTTCGATATTAACCAATACTGGCTCATCTTTACCAGGATAAAGCAGGTTACTTTGCGTTTGTGTTAATCCACCATCATTATAAACTGGGAAAACATTAAATGTAAGATCTACTGTTCCCTGATTTTGAATGGTAAATGGAGCTGAAGCAACCGGATTTAATTCTAAATCGATAGCCACATCAGGTGTACCTTCCACTACAACTTCAGGTGCAGGCAAAGTAGTTGCACTTACCGTATTAGAAATACCAGATGTATTACCAAAGAAATCAGATGATTTTAAGGCAAAATAATACATTGTTCCCGGGCTTAAACCTTTTACTGTGAAATTCTGCATCTCACCTGGAGCCATTGGAACAGGACCATCAATTTGAGTGGCCTGTTCAAAATTATCGGCAGCAATTGGATTAAGCGAATATCTTAAATCGTAAGTTACAGCAGGGTAGTTATCAGGTTGATCAGCAGGAGCTGTCCAGCTTAAGGCAACATTAATGGCAGACACATCTCCAACCATTACATCAACTATGTCGGTCGGTGCCATTCCATCGTCCTCGGCCAAGGCTTTAAAAGCATTCAAACGACCTGTTCCCCAATCATCGGCACCATCAAAGCTTAATGGATCGGTTGACGAAACTAATCTGTCCCAAACCTGCTGAGGAGTGATACCATCGTCTTTAAATTGAGAAACAATTAAAGCCGCAACACCCGACACGTGAGGACATGCCATGGATGTTCCACTAAAATTAGCATATGAATTACCAGGAACTGTACTTGCTACATTAACAGCAGGAGCAGCCATTTCGACCCATGCACCAAAGTTAGAACTTGTATATTTATTATCGTTGTGATCGGTACCAGCTACGGCTAAAATTGGCTCGTAATAACCCGGATACCACTCGTCATTCTGACCATCGTTACCAGCTGCAAAAATAACAATACCACCAGCCATTGGGCCAACTTGATTGCCATTTTCATCTTTACCTGCCTCTGCTATAAAATAGTCGATTGCATCGAGCAATACTTGGTCAAAGACACCAGGACTACTGTAGCCCCAACTATTTTGAGAAATAACTGAGCCATTATCAGCCGCATAAATATAGGAGTCTTCGAAGCCACCATTACCTGTATTACCAAAACAAACACATGACATTAAGCGAACGCCATCGTCAGCACCTGTACCACCGGCAACACCAGCCATACCAATTTCGTTATTAGTTTCAGCTGCAACCGTGCCACCAACATGTGTACCATGGTCACCTGCAGGTATTGTTCCTGTTCCATCAGCAAAGTTATAACCATGAACATCATCAATGTAGCCATTGTTGTCGTCATCGATACCATTGCCGGCTATTTCGTTAGGGTTGGTCCATAGATTACCATCCAGATCCGGATGACTACCATCTATTCCACCATCGTGAACAGAAACGATTACATCGGTACTACCCGTTTGAATGGCCCATGCTTCAGGAAGGTCCACATCAGCATCAGCGGTACCACCTGTTTGACCAGTATTGTTATAATGCCATTGTTCGGGGTACCTTTCATCGTTGGCACCACCAATTAGTGAACTTTGACCAACACCGTTCTCTTCGCTATTGAAACCAAACTTTTTTTCATGGACAGCTTCAGCCAGGGCAACTTCCAACAATTGTTGGTATGCCTGTGAAGTCCTTCTGACATCAGCTTTAGAATCAACTTCTAGCTCGTACCAAAGGTGAAGTCCATACTTTTTGTGTTTCTTCTCGTATTTGCCTGCGTAAGGAAATACCCTTTTCAAATTAGATATTTTGTACTTTACATTTAACTGATCGACAGATGCAATACCCGTCTGTACAATTCCATCTGAACTTTTAAGCATCGTCATACTTTCCAAACGAGCTTCTTGTGTCTCTTTAAACTTAATTCGGATGACTCCTTCTTCGTATCCTTTTTGAGCAAGCGCAGTAGAGGTGCTTGCAATAATAAGAGCTACAAAAAGAAGTGGTGAAATTAGCTTGTAAATTCTCTTCATAAGTTAATAAATAGGAGTGAATAAATAATTGAATAATTTGGATGATTGTTTGAATTTAGAGGTGAGGACTCCCCCTTATAAGAAATAGTTTTCTCATAAAATTTAGGTTTATTGGTTACTTAATTTATTTATTGTGTTCTATATCCAATCGACAGTATCATGCTAAAACACTTTGCTTAATAGCATTAGATTCTCATCTCTGAAAAATTGGAAAAAAAAGGTATAACAATGAATAGAGGAAGTCAATAGTAGAATTTTCGGGCTAATTTCCTTTTATTTTTAAATACTTACCGATTATTTCAGATGACCAACTTTTGATTATCCATAAGACTCCGAATAAAAAAATTAAATATTTTTCTCTAACCTAAATTGTGTAAGTGCAGAAAACACTTTCAACACACAGTGTCTCAATTTGATAAAGTAAAGATCATAAGCAATAAAAAATAATTAAAATATTTTTGGGCTTAAACGATATTGAAGGAATGTAACAAAGCCCTATTAAGGTAATGACCTTATTAACCCATATTTTTATTATATAATTGAACAAAGAAGATTTACTTTATAAAAAAAATAACATAACTTGTGAGTATTAAGTTGTGTATCAAGTCAACTTCGATTACAAGCATATTATTTAAAACAACAGAAAAACTAAAATTGAAGTGTAAATATCAAAAACATGTAAATGACAACAGTATCCATCGCCAGCAATAGTACCAAGATACCTTTATCAATAAATACGGGTTATATATTTTTAAGACCCGAAGAAATCATCTCGATTCAATCGGACGGAAGTGCAACCACCGCCAATATATTAGGATCGAAACAAATAAAACTGAACTCTTTGCTGAAGCAAATTGAAGGTGATTTACCTGCCTGCTTTTTCCGCAGCCATAAATCGCATATAATCAACCTAAATTATATGTATGAGTATAACATCAAAGAGAAGTTTATTGTCATGGAAGATAAGTCTATTATTCCCTTATCCCGGAGAAGAGTAGCTGAATTTAATGAGCATATCGGAAAGACTGCATTTGCTAGTACTAATTAAATACACTATCAAACTTCATTTCGATCTTCAATTTGCTTGTCTTTTTTTAAGAACTCCAAATTCCATATCTTTTCTGCTCTCTGACCTATGAACCAAAACGATGCGGCCAGAATAAAAAAGAACAATGCTTTGTGAGTAGTGTCCCAAAAATATTCAAAATACTTAGTGTATAAATTGATAAATAAAAAGGTAATTCCAATACTTCTTGAAGTGTAATCATCCTGTTTCAGTCCATAATAAATGGCAACAATAGCCACCAATGCAGAAAGCAATCCCCAATGAAATAACTCAATTTGTTTCACCTTGTACCAACTGTCCATATCGCCATAGTTACCAAAAATGGACAAAATCCATAAAGAAATGAAAAGGTACAATAGTCCCATGGTGTAAGTGGACTTATAGAAGGCGTAGAGTTTAGAGTTTTTAAACAGGAAGCTTATCCCAACCAGGACACTGCCAAAAAGAATAAATCGTAAAGGATAATTCATTCCGAGAAAGTAAGCTCCCCAGCCAGACATATAGCCTGTTTCTGTTCCAAACCAACTACCAAGCGATACCAGTGCAAAAATCCAAACAAGTTGTGAAGGAAACCAAAGAGCTAAACATGAGTAGATGACAGTTGATAATAAAAATAGGATTGAAAAATGTCCACTACCTGTGTCTATTGCTTTACCAAAATACGCAATTGAAGCAGCTGTAAAAAGGACACCTGCAAAAATAATGACTTCATTACTGAAGATTTTCTCTGGTCTTTTTTGTCGCCTTTTTAATCCCAGGTAATAAATTACTGCTGAAAGAACGGCAAAGGCCGAGCTCAATCCCATATTTGAAGAAGAAAAAAGGCTTTCAATCAAATCGATTAACAAATCGTCAGCAACGATTGCACCAACCGAAATAATCGCACAAATTATCGCAATCCAAAATGAATATTCCGCCAATTTCTTATAATCGAAAGTTCGGGTTGAATAGCTATTTCGTAAGGTGTCTGCTGTCTCCTTATTTATAGTTCCATTTGTTTCCCATTCACTTATTGTATTGCTAAGAAAATAGCCTTGCTTTTTATTATATTTCATTTTCAATCTCTTTTCATTTTAGGTACTAGGCTCAAAGCTTTATTTAACAAGCGGCCATTTTATACCGTTTACAAACCAAAACGATTGATAAAAAAATCAATCTGTGCTTTTGTATCGGTATTAACTCCCGAAAAAATCGGGACAGGCTATTGTAATTAGCAAAATGATTTATCAATCATTTTGGAATACAATTGGTATTACTTATTCTAAAACAACTCATCAACTAATTTTGGTTTTTTTGTTGATATGCATTGCCTTGCTTAAATAAATCAGTATCATTCAGTATATATTCTAAAATTGGGCGACACTTATTTCTGCAGGCTGGATAAAAATGTTTGTGCTCCCTTTCCTCATTTTTAGTTGACTTGCCCCACCAAAACTCTGCTAATGCTATTGGCTTTAATTGGTGTTTAAAAGCATATTGTAGCAATTTAGGTGCGGCACATTCTCCAGCCGCTGCCGGAGGTTTACCATGCCTTGAAAGTTCAAATATTTGCAACACATTCTGCTCATGTCCATTAATATTTGAAAAACGATAATTCTCAAAAAGCTGCTGCTGCAAAGCAAAGGATTTTTGTTTTCTTCTTTCTGTCAGTTCTTTAATCTTTGATTCATTATTGGTCTCTTTTATCTTATTGCCAATTTCACTAAGCTCTTTCATGCCTCTATTAATGAAGTAGTCATCTGTAGAATCGTCAAAGACCGAAGGAACAAACCTGTTACATTCAACATTTCCAGGTAATTTACCAGAATTGGTTCCTAAAAACGCATAACTACCATTTGTCTTTTGAACCACCAATATTCCAAACATTTTCCCTTTCTTAACTCTAAAGTCGTGCTCCCAATTTTTTGATTCGGAACTAATAAATGCTTGAAACTCTTTCGCTGCAACTTTTACAATTTCAGGAATTTCCATAGCAAATGGATTATTCATTTTTTCAGGAATACTTATTCTTACTATATCCGTTTTAAAACTAAATATGTGTTGATCCATTTGGTATTTACTTCTTAAATTTGGCATCAGGCCAGATTCCCTAAATTTTTCTATTATGTGTAGAGCTTACTAATTTCTCTAGTTTTTCTCTGTTCTTGTTAATACGTATATTCTTTTCCAGTTCAGTTTCAAGATCAATATTTTCTAAATTATCCAACAGTTTCCTTAAATTCCAATCTGTTGTAATTTTATCATCAATTCGTTTACAAATCAACTCCTTATATTCGGCGCTAATTAATTCATTCGGAATCTCAAAAATGATTTTTTCATAATCAATATGTTTAATTTTATTTATGAATGTTTGCAATTGAATGTCATCTACCTTTTGGTAAAAAGGATTTGATTTAAAACATCGAAGAATCTGCTCATTCTCTGAAAAATCTTTATTATTAATCAAATTGTTGAAAATCATGCTTGAATCAAAATCTGTCACAAAAACATGATCATTGTGTAACAGTAAATTCTGATTTTGATTGGTTCTGTCAATGTTTAGCATTAATAAATCCAATAAGAATATCTGAACCTGTTGTTCTTTAGCTATGGGTAGTGTTTTATTTACATCGAAAGCTGTAGCACTTTCAAAATAATCAAAACCAATATTTACACCTAAGCTTTTTACTATTAAATCTCTAACTTCAATGTAGATATCATTAAACTCCAATGAGTCGGTGAGAGTAATCCAATATGGCTGTCGTGTATTCAATCCTATCAAGCTACCAATCCTATTTCCAAACCATTCGCACAACAATGAGTATTCCCCACTGAGACCTGCCCTAAGTTTTACGAGAAACTTCCTCTTGCCTTGTTGAATCACAATAGGAAACGAATTTCCTCCTAAATGATATGATATTACTTCTATTTTTTCCATACTTATCAAGGCTCGATGTTCTATTATTGCTTTACACGCTAGGTTGCGTATAAGAAACGTAAGTGATTTCAAAGCACTTACCTGTCAATTTACACTGAGCCACTTATGTTTTTCATACATTGTTAGCTTGCGTTATTCCTTTCCAATCAGACAATATTATTAATAGTCCAATTACAAATCCTGATAATAGTCCACCTAAATGAGCTGCATTATCAATCCCTCCTAAAAATCCAAAAAGCAAACTCACCCCACCATATAGTCCTAATATTATATAGTAAAGTCCACTAAATCCTCTGTCAGGCTTAGTTACCAATAAAGCAATCATAACACCCATCATTCCGAAAATTGCACCACTTGCCCCAACACTTATTGTATTTTCATGCCAATAAATGCTTACTAAACTTGCTCCGATACCTGATACCAAATACGCAATTAATGTTTTCCATCTTCCAAGAATTGGCTCTATCAACGCACAAGTTGCTCCGATTCCAAATAAATTCATTAGTATATGCATTAATCCACCATGCAAAAACATTGATGTAAAGAGTCTCCAATATTCACCAGTTAAAACTTCAAGCCTTCTATTTGCTCCGAGGTCAAGCAATTCCAATGGTGTTGGAGAAATAATATTTAATCCTGAGAAAATCATTAAGACAAAAACAATTAGATTCAAATCAACAAGAATTGCTGTTGTAAAATGCTCTCCGCGTGGAATTAAAAACTTAACAATATCTTTTAGTTCATCATCTTTTAATGGTTTCTTATT
Source organism: Carboxylicivirga fragile (assembly GCF_050589805.1). Taxonomy (NCBI): domain Bacteria; kingdom Pseudomonadati; phylum Bacteroidota; class Bacteroidia; order Marinilabiliales; family Marinilabiliaceae; genus Carboxylicivirga; species Carboxylicivirga fragile. The sequence continues at coordinate 69,228 of NZ_JBNGOY010000021.1, forward strand.
TAAATATCTTTTCAACTCTGTTTTGTTTACTGTAGGTATCAAAGACATTATAAGAAAAATGAATGCACCAATTCCAAATGAACCAAAAATCCAGGTAAGTTTGTTTCCAAATCTATCTACAAATTTTTCTTTTTGAGGTTCCAATATTATTACTTCTGATTTACCTATATTAGGTTGTCTATTGGTAATTGCTGAAATATATCCGTCTTTATCGTCTGAATTTCCTAATACCTTTAAATACTCATAATCTAAATAATTATACGCCTCAAAATCCTTTATACTTTCATTATAGAATTCTTTCCACCTTTTATCTTTCTCAGAATCATTAGCATGATTACTCATTCCGTCTGTAAACTTTATTCCATACCAAAACTGATGATTGGTTTCATCTAAATTAAAGGTCTTATCGACGATTGGTACAATAAAATAATTTGTGAAGTTTAATCTATCATTGTGTCTACCACTTGTTCTTGACGTACGATGAAGACATGCATATTGCTTTATAACTTTTATATCTGCGATTTTAAAACAATCAGTTTTCTTTGCTTCAGATATTTCGCTAATATTTTCAATTTGATGAAGTTCACTTGCAGATGCTTTCAAATATTCTTGAGCTATTATTGTTGGGATAACTATTGAAATAACTGCTATAAACTGATATAAAAAATATCCATTTTCATTCTTTCCATTTACATTTAGAATCCGAACATTTTTTCTAAACCAAATTATCATTGGTGTAAACGCAAAAACAATAGGAATCCAGTAGTCTAGTGCCATTTGCTTTAAATTGAGAATCTCAAGTTTAAAGTCTAATAACCATCTCAAGGTAGAATAAATCGAAATTGTCCCAATTGCAATCAGCAAGTAAGGAATATAAATATGTCTTAGTTTGATTTTAATGTCATTCATTTATTGCAGTATGTTGTTTTTAATGCAAGCTAACGTTTCACTAAAACTACTGTTTATTTCTCTTATCTCAATTTAAAAGGTGTACAATACAGACAAATTCGGCATGTATTGTGTACCTTTTGAATCATCATAAATGTTAGGGCATTTGATTAGTTAAAATTGAAAACAAACACCGCACCCATGTCTCCACCAAAACTATACTAAACAAAATATCTTTCCAACCACACACAACTAATTAGAAAGATTCTAAGCATACAAAACACATAGGAAAGCATGGATTTTATTTAGGAACGCATTCTACCCCGATGGAGCCTATCTAACCATGCTAGGAATCAATTGTACCTATTCCACAGCCCATTTTAACTGCTCTCAAGGTAACTCACCAAGCTCTCAAGGTATTTTACCGGCTCCACAATGAAAATAAACTGTTCTCAGTGCATTATAACAGCTCCACAATGCATTTCACCTTGCCCACACAACAAGAATTTCGCTTTTAAAACACAGATTTCACCTTAGCGACACTTTAAATAAACCAATCCAAACTAATAAAATGACTATATTCACCTGTCATAAACAGAATGCATGCGTCAAAGCCTAATCCTAATAATACTTTTACTTTCAATTCAGCTGATGTCGGCTCAAAACAAGCTAAGTAATGAGCAAAAAGCCTGGCTTTATCGCATCACTCAACTTACTCCAGTACTGCAACGTAACTGGGATACTTATTTCACATTTGATAAAGCTCCCTTTACCAAGACAAGTTTTAATGGTACCCTAATTGAATACGATGCCATCGAATATTATCAAAGCTATAATCCAGAATCACTTAAGATCGATTGGCAAAAAATCGCCTCTTCATCACCGGGTTTAATTGCCGAAACATCTACCCTGCTTGCCTTATACGAATTGAATCAAATTTTACTTGAGGCAATACAAGAAGAATCCTCGCAAGATTCGATTTATAATAGTCTGTCACAAAAACTTTCCAAAGCCTTGCCTGCCAAAACTAAAAAACAAGAGCAGATCATTCAAACCATTATTCATCCTTCTCTGCCATTAAAGATTAAAACAGAAAAACTGGGCCGTAAATATAAACTTAATGCGCAAGAACAAAAGGTACTGTTGAATGCTTGGCGCGCCACACTCAATACATACCTCACTCAACGAAGTCAAAACTTTTTCAAACAACTGAGCCCTGAGGGACACTATTACGAAATGTTGCTGTTGGCTGCTGGCGAAGGAAGTGGTACAGCAGGCCTATTGTACGAGCAAGAAAAACATCCGGACGGAACTGATAAGCGCTGGTACGGAAAAGGCATTGGCCTATTCACCTACGAGATGCGTGTACGCAAGGAAAGCATTGTTCCGAAGGAAAATACGCGGAGCACCATCGGTCAGCTTAATTCAAGTCAGCCAAGCTTGCACCTATCTTTATGGGGACTGAATTCATCCTTTAAACCCTTGGTAGTTGTTACTGTTGACAATAAAAGTTACCACCTCTTTTCTGATTTTAAAAGCAAAGAATTATCGCCCGATCCGCAGCACGGGCTTGGTGTATCATTCATCGATCGCATTGAGCAAAACAGAATCAAATTAATTGAAAAACCACTAAAAGAGTTGCAAGGTGAAGGTTCGCTAACATCCATACTCGAAAAAGAGAACAGGTCAAAAGAAAAAATTGAGACGAAACTTAGCATTCTGGAAACAGAAATTGACAGCCTGCAAAAACTGGAACCAATTTCGGAAAATGCCATTAACTACCGTCGCAATAGCATCAATAGCCTATTGAATAGTTTGAGCGATAAAACCGAGCGCATAGCTAAAGTTGAGCGCAAACTTAGCGATGCCTACCGAAATATTGAACGTGCCGAACAAAAGATTGCCAGCATGAATGAACAACTTGGTCCTAATCCGCAAACATGGGTAATGGATAAGCATCAATATGTTTTTAGCGATGGGGTGGTATTTGATCGAAATACTCAGGATTTAATTTTTAAGAATGGCATTAATGAGGATGAGATACAAATCCATTTACTCTCTGCTAGCTATAATTTAAAAGGCGAGCAACGCGACGAGGTTCAATTATTGGTTAACTCTACCTCATCGCCACAGCCCAAAACAGAAATTGAAATCACAGAAGCTCACTTTATTAATGATACCATTACAGAGTCAGGCTATTTTCACCCCGATGCCTTTACTTTAAATGAAATCTCTTACCCAAGTTATAGTCTCATAAACACATTTCCAGATACTTTGAATTACCAGGTTCATCTGAAATCAAAAGCCATCAGACTAAGAGCCGACAGTCCTAAAAGTTATAAAGACCTTAAGCGGGAAAAAGAATTTCCGTTGAGTGAACTTGGTAAGCATCGTTTTGCCCAACTCGAATGCATTAGAACAAAGGATGAAGTACTGATTACCATCACCAGCTCGTGCGATCCTGTTCCTACTCGACTGAGTCAACTTCCGCGTGAATTACGCAAAAGACTCAAAATTACCGAAGCCAGCGTTAGTCACAATCACTACTTGAGTGCACTACGAGGTTTATATATGCTGCATGTCTATTTCGGTTACCAATCGGTTGAAACCATAAAACTGCATTATCCGCTTAGCGAAGAAGAAATCAAACTACTTTGGGAACATGTTATTTCCATTCCACCACCTGTCCCCGCTCCTTAAGTAACATATCCTCTGGAACATTTGCCGTAACAGAGCTAGCCAAACGATCGATGAGCATTCGTTTATAAAAGGAGCGCGAGTACACCAAGCTAACCTCTCGTAATGGCACAGGCGAATCAAATTCGCACACATGCTTGTGAAATTCGAAGGGTAATTCAGCCGTTGCCAAACCAGGTAATAAGGTATAACCTCCTTCTACATCAACCATTTTTCGTATGGTATCGAGCGAACCACTCTCGAAGTGCATGGGTAAATCGTCTCTGGCCGAATCCTGAATATCACAAAGATTCATAGCTTGTGAACGAAAGCAATGCCCCTTATCCATCAGCCACAGACCATCAGATGTTAGTTGACTAATGTGTAAGTTTTTATCCTGATGAAGCGGATGCTCATGATGGGCGTAAATCAATATATCTTCATAAAATAAAACTTGCTCAATAATTCCATTGTGATGCAATGGTGTCACCAGTATAGCTGCATCAATCAAATCATGTTCAAGAGCATCGATAATTTCGCCAGTCAGCATTTCTTTATAGGAGATAGACACCAATGGATTATCACGCTTGAAAGCCCCAACAAAGCGCGGCAATAAATAGGGTGCCAAAGATGGAATTATTCCAATGGTCAACTCTCCTTCTATCCTGCCCGACTCCTCTCGTACTATTTCTTCCAGGCGATTATATTCACTCATAATCTTGCGCGCCTGTTTTATTACTTTTTGCCCCAATAAGGTAGTAACCACGGGTTGTCTGGTACGATCAAAAATAACCATATCTAATTGCTCCTCCGCTTTCTTTACCTGCATACTTAAAGTAGGCTGTGTTACAAAGCATTTCTCAGCAGCTATGGTGAATCGCTTATAAGTATCCACTGCTACCAAATATTCTAATTGTTGTAAATTAAGTCCAAGCATCTTACTAACAAGTGTTATAGATTTGAACTATAAAGATATAAATTTTATCTATTTGATTGATATGTCGAGGAGAGATATATTTGTATCAGAAAATAAAAACAACTAAAAAATACGATTATGAAGACGATGAACGAATTATTAGGATTGAACAAAGAGCAGAGTACAGAATTAGTTAAGCAACTAAATACTCTATTGGCGAACTACCAATTATACTACCAAAACCTAAGAGGTTTTCATTGGAACATCAAGGGTGAGAAATTCTTTGAATTGCACGTAAAATTTGAAGAATTGTATGACGATGCGGTGATTAAAATTGATGAGATAGCTGAACGTATCCTTACCCTAGGAGGAACACCTTTGCATACTTTTACAGATTATTTAGAGCAAAGCGAAATTCAACCACAGAAGAATGTAACAGCGGGACAGGATTGTATGAATGTTACCCTGGAAAATCTGACAACAATAATATTACAGGAAAGGTCGATTTTACCATTAGCTCAAGATGCCAACGACGAAGGCACCATCACTTTACTTACTGATTACATAAGCCAGCAGGAGAAAATAGCTTGGATGCTACAGGCCTGGTTAACGCGGTAAACGGTAATGGTACCAACAAGTGCTTCATCTATACTTATCATCCCGGCAAGCTCGATGACCAGTTACTTCACGAACTAGCGATGTTTCATATTGAGGTTGCCGAGCTTGTCGACGCATAAAATACTAAAATAGATATCCAACAATAGAAACCTCTTCGGTGATGAATAAATCAAAAGAGCTGATCTTCGTTAAGGTCAGCTCTTTTACATTTAAATAAACTTTATCACTCATTTACCAATGTTTCTTTTAACATTTCATCAAATAATTGCTGCGTATATTCACCACTTATCTTCACATCAAGGTGCTGTGGAAAATGACCATAGAATCTAAAAAAATTCTGTACTGTAGATGGGGAAGTAAATACTACTCCATGAAAATCCTTTAGATTATGCCGTACAGCTGTACTAGGTAGAACCGTTTGATACAACTTTAGTTCATTCACCTCATTTCCTATTAAACGCAATTGCTCAGGCAGATTAGTAAAACCTAGTGTTGAGCAGGGCAGCAATACTTTTTCGTCAGTGATTGCCTTCGATTTAAATTCAGTAATTAAAGACGAGACACTGTTAGCTTCGGAAACAGGAGAAACTCTTAATCCATGCTTTGTTAATTCGTTGGAACTGGATTCTCCCAATGATGTAATTTCGCATGCAGCCAAGGCACGCGCATCCAAACCAAGTTTGTACAATGCTTTAAAAAACTCCTTCACAGCAAAAGGACTTGCAAACACAATACGATCAAAGTGATGCAATTGCTTAAGCACATCAATATTTTCATCTCCTAAATCACAAGTCTTTACTTCGATCATTGGGTTATGAATCACAATCCCTTTTTCCTGATAGGCATTACTATCGCTACCGGTGTATAACCATTTTTGCCCAAGGGTTTTTACGTCTTCTGATGCCGTATGCCCAACAATAACCAATGACGGTGCAGGCAAGAATGCTTCCTCCTTTTTCAATTGACTAAGTGTGTAGCGACGCACATCTTTACTTGGCAATGACGCATTACGAACCGATGCCACGGGCGTATTAGCTGCCCAACCTTCTTGTATCAAGCGCGAAGCCCATTGTTGTTGCTGCGAAGCACCCATATAAAATACCAAAGTATCTGCCTTGGGCAATTTATTATTAACCGCATCGTGCCCCAAGGCAAATGCAACTGAAGTACTCACACCTCTTGATGTTAAAGGGATGACCGCATCAGATGCAGCAGCAAGTGCCGAGGTGATACCAGGCACAATCTCCACCTTTACAAAACGCTCCTTTAAATAATGGTACTCCTCGCCGCCCCGACCAAAAATCAGTGGATCACCCCCTTTCAGGCGAACCACCTGATGTCCTTTTTCTGCAGCCTCAAACAACAAATGGTTTATATCGTCTTGCTTAGTGCTGTGCTTTCCTTTGCGCTTTCCCACATATCTTTTCTCAGCCTTAAATTGAGATAAGTAGGTATTATCCAATAAGTCATCGTAAAATATAATGGTCGCTTCTTTTAATAAGCGATTGCCTTTTAAAGTCAACAATTCAGCATCACCCGGGCCAAACCCAACAATATCAACCTTGCCATATTTTTTTCTTAGGTCAATTTCCGAAAAGTCCAAGCTAGTTTCTTTTAAGGCTAGCAAAACCAATGGATCATCACTTGCATTAGCATCTTTTAATACACCAGCTACCTTAAATTGTTTATCGTACGGATAGTTGAGTTTACTACTGCGAATCAGTGCAAAATCAATATCCTCCATTAATAAGAACATCAATTCCTGCGTTGACAGCATTCGTTTTGCCTTGGCAAATTCCCATTCAATCTGGGCACTTTCTGAAATCACCTTGCTTATTTCTGGCAAGATTGTATCCAATACAGGTTCGAAACTTCTTATACGATAGGTATGCATAAAATATTTTTAAACTATGCTACCCTATTGTTTTTAATATGGGATTTCATCCCAAACCCGACTTCATTTCTTGTCTTAATACAAGAAACGAAGCAAAGAAAGTCAAGGCTGAACCTGACTCACTCCAAAAACTACGGTTAATTTCCTTAAATATTTAAACTCTTTCTATCAAGAACTATGTGGAATTTTAAGAAAAAATTCCTACATGTTCTAAAATAGAAATCAAACAGAAAATATTTCAAAAAGTCAATTTAACCTTGTTTTTCGGCTCATCAGCTAAGGCCGATGATAAAAGAAACAATAGGATCTTCATAAAATCATTGTTGAAACTTCCTTTTAATAAAAATCACCACAACGCGATTTCTTTTTACTCTTCACTTCTGGAAACTGGCCTTGCTCGGCTATTTCTTTCACTTTATCGCGCCATTCAATGGCAGCGTATACATTCTCTCCATTGGAGCTTACCGCCACAGTCATGTTTTTCTGACGATAGATGGCTGGTGAAATAAAATCACAGTTATCAGGTTTATCTACCACATTCACCAAGCAACGGTAATTAAGTGCGTCTTCTCTTATCTGACTGTTTAATTCATGATTGTTGGTTGCTGCATAAACCAAAAGGTGTCCTTTTAAATCTTCTGGTTCGTATGCCTTTTCAACTATCTCGATGAATTTTCGTTCGCGAATTTCAGGAAGCACATCGCTGGCAATTATTTTTATATTATGTGTAAATTTTTCAAGTGACTCAATCTTATGAATGGCCACTTTACCACCGCCAATTATTAAAATGGACTCACGTGCAATGTCAATTGAAATTGGTAAAAAATTCATAAGCTTTTGTTTTAATGGTTACTGTTAATTCTCCTATTTTTTTTCATTGGCGCTTCGCCCAAACCCGACTTCATTTCTTGTCTTGATACAAGAAACGGAAGCAAAGAAAATCAAGGCTACATTCGCTTCACTCATAAAACTATGCTTATTGAACTCAAATCGTTTAAACTCGCTTCGCTCAGACAAAAAACGATTCTTAACCGTTCAATTAACCATGTTTTATGGCTTACCGACTGAGGCCTTTAAAAAAGGCTGAAAGAATAGAGAATGTATACTTAACAACAAAAAAATACATTCTAAATCTGATATTCAGGATCTGCTACTTTTTCTTTGCCGATCTTTAATTTATTCCAAATGCGCTCGTGTAAGTAATACAGTAATAATTTGGTAAAAACCTCTACCACACTAATAGAAGCAGCTATTCCAATCTTACCTGTTACTAGGTACGAAACCAGAAAAGTATCGATGGTTCCGGTAACTCGCCACGAAATGGTTTTAATGATGCTACGGTATCTTTTTTCCTTCATCTCACCTGCTTTAACGAATTACACTTAAATTTTTGGCAGCATCAACAATACCTTTGCGCACGATGAAATCACCAAATCGCTCTCCTTTTTTTCGTTCCTCCGAATACTGTTTGAACAAAGGTTCCAGGTCTCTTAATATCTCTTCTTCCGTAAGCATTTCTTTATACAAGGTATTTAATCGATCACCTGAGAATGCTGCTCCCAAATACAAATTGTAATTTCCCATGGCCCGGCCCACCAAGCCAATCTCTCCAAGAAATGGACGACCACATCCATTAGGACAACCTGTCATACGAATAAGTATATCGTCGTTAACCAAGCCAAACTTTTCAAGCGACAACTCTATTTTGTCAATAAGCTGCGGCAAATAACGCTCTGCCTCTGCAAAGGCCATGGTACAGGTATTTAGCGCCACACAAGCTATAGCATGCTTTCGCAAGCCTGATAATTTTTGAGCATCACCAATTTGGTATTCATCTAATATCGCTTGCACCTTGGCTTTGTTCTTTGCTGATATATTACCCAGTACTAAACCCTGATTACCCGTTAAACGGAAATCACAAACATGTAGATCAGCCACTTTTCGCAAGCCTTCTTTCAACTTTAATTGAGTTGTATCTTTTATGCGCCCATGCTCAATGTATAAACCTAAAAACCAACGACCATTCGCCGCTTTTTTCCAGCCAAACACATCTCCATTACTCTTAAATTCATATGGCTTTGATGCCTCAAGCTTCCATCCTAATCGAAACTCCAACAAATCGACAAATTGCTCCGATCCAATGCGATCAAGTGTATATTTTAAACGAGATAATTTTCTATTTTCACGATTTCCAAAATCACGCTGCACCCTCACAGTCTCCTCAATCAGCTCTAGAGCCTTATCCTTGGGCACATAAGCAATTACATCAGCTAAGCGCGCATAAGTCTCTGGCAATCCATAGGTCTTGCCCATTCCTCCGCCAACAGCCACATTATACCCGATTAACTCACCATTCTCAACAATAGCAATTAATCCAATGTCGTTGGCAAATACATCCGTATCGTTATAAGGCGGCACCGCAATGGCTATTTTAAACTTTCGAGGCAAATAGGTCTTACCATAAATCGGCTCTTCATCTTTTTGCCCATTATTGAGTAATTGCTTATTCAACCATATTTCATGATAGGCAGTTGTCTTTGGCAAGAGATGATCGCTGATAGATTGAGCAAACTGGGCAAGCTCTCCCACAACAGGTGATAATGCTTCGTTAGAAGTGCTCATCACATTACGGTTAACATCACCACAGGCAGCGATACTATCTAATAGTGAATCATTAATGCCTCTCATGGTTTGGCGCAAATTGCGCTTTATTATTCCATGGATTTGAAAGGCCTGACGTGTTGTTAATTTTAAAGTTTGATTACCATAAGTATTAGCTAAGTCATCAAAGGCAAGCCATTGATTTGATGTTGCCACACCCGCCGGTACTCTGGCACGTATCATGAAGCTATAGAGTGGTTCTAACTTTTGTCGCTTACGTTCATCATCCAAATCACGATCAGTTTGTTGATAACTACCATGAAATTTAATCACTTGTGTATCATCGGGAGCAATAGCTCCTGTTATCGTATCACTTAAACTCTCCTCAAGTGTACCGCGCAAAAAATTACTATTGATTTTAATTCCTTCCACTTCAGATGGCTTCCATTCCTGAGCCTGTGGTATATTGTTTTGCTTCTTAGTCATGTTGTTAGGTTTTATTTAGCCAATGGATCTTTTATTAACCCCAATTATTCATTTATATGCCGACAAAGTTCATTACGACAAAGTTTTACCAACAATTTTGATACTCAAAATTTGGTGCAACTAAGTCGGGGTTAACCCGCAAGTCAACAGGTGCACAAGTATGATGAATAGTGCGGGTTAATAGACATCCTCTTGATAACGCTGACTCTTGCGCAACTCAAGTAGTTTAGCTTCTGCTTCCTCTTCACTTAGATTTTCCTTCTCCTGCAATATTTGAGCAAAGGTTTTTCGAACATCTTTTGCCATCTTATTCTTATCGCCGCACACATATATCACTGCCCCTTCGTTCAACCACTTATATAATTCATCTGCATTTTCCTTAATCCGGTGCTGTACATAAACCTTCTCGTCCTGATCGCGTGAAAAAGCAACATCTACCTTCGTAAGCACACCTTGCTCGCGATACTTTAACCATTCGCTTTGGTATAAAAAGTCTGTTTCAAAATGCTGGTCACCAAAAATCAACCAATTTTTTCCAGAACCATCTTGTTCCGCTCGCTCCTGAACAAATGATCGGAATGGAGCCACACCCGTACCAGGTCCAACCATTATGATTGGTACTTCTGGAGAAGGCAAACGGAAACCATCATTTTGCTTAACACGTACCCCAACTGACTCATCCACCTCAATTCGATCAGCGATGAATGTGGAACAAACACCTTCATGTTCACGCTCGTTTTTAAGGTATCGAACAGCGCCCACGGTCAAATGTACTTCATCGCCAACATCTGATTGCGACGATGCAATTGAATAGGCTCGAGGCGGTAGGGTTCGCAATGCATCAATCAATTCTTGTGCTCCAACTTCAAACTGAAAATCGTTCAATACATCTAATAAATCACGACCATCTAAATAAGAGATTAATTCATCTCGCTTATCCAACAACTTATTTAAATCTGGTTCGTTCACATAGGCGGATAGCTTTTGCAAAACAGGTAGAGTAACAACTGTCAATTCCTTATTAAACTGTAAGGCTTGCTTTAAAGTGAGTGACTCGGATTTTACACTCACACTCTCAGAAGCATCCAAAGCTAATTTATCAAGAATAGCATCAACTAATTTTTCGTCATTATTTGCAAACACCTCCAAGGCATCTCCTGGTTGATATTCCAAACCAGAATCTTCCAGACTCAATTCTACATGGTAGGTTTCCTTTTTAGAACCTTTTCCATTAAGTTTTACCTTCTCAAGCACTTCTGCCTGATAAATACCATTTGAGGGTTTAAGTGGTGTCGACTTATCTAGCAACTCTTTCTTTATGTCGGTAGCTGAACTAAATAAACCAATGGCTGACGAAGCTGTATCTTGCAAGTCGTCCTTAAAATCAACATCCAATAAAACAGGATCTGCAAGAGGCTTAGCTCCTCTACTTATTAAACGCTCATGGAAATCAATACCAGTCTGGCAGAATTTACTATACGAACTATCGCCAAGTGCGATCACATTGAATTTCAAGGCAGATAAGTCGCCAGCTCGTTTAGTATCCAAAATACGATGTAGATCTTCAGCGGCAGCCGGTGGTTCACCTTCTCCATGAGTTGAAACAATAACTATCAGGTTTGATTCTTGCTTTAGCTGTTTGACTTTGTAATCGGCCATACTGACCAACTCAACATCAATATTAGACTGGCCGGCCACACTAGCTAACTCTTTTGCTACATGTGTCGCATTTCCCGAATGGGAACCAACCAATACTTTTAATTTCAAAGCAGGTTCTACTTGCACCTGCGTATGATTGTCCGAAGCTACCTGAACATCAGATACAGTTGTTGTTGCATTTAATCCAACACCCGACAAGTAACCTCCCAGCCACAAAATTTGATCCTTGTGTAAATCTTTAATTATGTGGTTAGCTTTACCCAACAAGTCAAGGGGTAAAACATCATTTTCATTACTATATGACATTGCTTAATTTTTTGGTAATACAATCCCAAGGCGAATGATAACATTCACCATAAATACAATCTAAAAAGTGACAGAACAGAACTGTTCTCTATACGATAATTATGCCCACACAGGCATTCGATGAGCTAGCTGGTGATTACCAGAAATTAAAAAGAAAGTCATGATTGTGGTATTATATGGTTTGTGGTTAATGCTTTGCTTTGGATAACAAATAAGCTATACTACCTATTTAATTTAATCATTCTACCCCTAAATCCCCTAAAGGGGACTTAAGCCTCCCTTAGGGGAGGTTTGGAGGGGTAAATAAGAGAATAGCTTTGTTATTCATCCTCTATTATTAATCTATGTTAAACGAACTTAAGTAACGTTCGCCTGTATCAGGCAGAATTACAACCACACGTTTACCTTTGTTTTCTGGTCGCTTAGCCACTTCAATAGCCGCCCATAAAGCTGCTCCCGAAGAATAGCCACATAAGATACCTTCTTGTTTAGCTGCTTGATGAGCAGTTGCTACTGCATCTTCGTTTGATACTTTAACCACCTCATCAAATACATCCGTATTTAAAACGCCTGGTACGAAACCAGCTCCGATACCTTGAATTTTATGTGGTCCGGGTTGTCCACCTGATAAAATTGGTGATGCCTCTGGTTCAACAGCAACCACTTTTACATCAGGATTCTTTTCCTTTAACACTTCACCAACTCCTGTGATTGTACCACCAGTACCAATTCCTGCGACAAAGATATCAACCTTACCATCTGTATCTCTCCAAATCTCCTCAACCGTTGTACGTTTATGTACTGCCGGGTTAGCCGGGTTATCAAATTGCTGTGGAATAAACGCTTTTGGTAATTCAGCAGCTAATTCTTCAGCCTTTGCAATGGCACCCTTCATCCCTTTTTCAGCAGGCGTTAATACCAATTCTGCACCAAACTTAATAAGTAACTTGCGGCGCTCAATACTCATACTTTCAGGCATTGTTAAAATCAATCGGTAACCTTTCACAGCGGCTACAAAAGCCAGTCCAACACCTGTATTACCACTGGTTGGTTCAACCAATACAGTATCTGACTGAATCAAACCTTTTTCTTCGGCATCCGAAATCATTGAGAATGCAATACGGTCTTTTACAGAACTTGCAGGGTTGAAAAATTCTAATTTAGCAACAACCTCAGCTGTGGCATCTTTCGCTAATCTGTTAACTTTAACAAGGGGGGTGTTACCAATCAGGTCGGTAACATTTTCAGCAATTTTACTCATGGTTTTATTTTTTATGGTTTTTATTATTTTTTCTTTAGATATAGTACATTATGCGCTCGTTATCGTCGGAATAATGCGACATTAAATCTTCGAGCGAATAATTTTTAAGTAATTTGATATAGTCAGCTTTTACAGTATTCATAAATAAACCAACGGCTTTTTCCGAGTTTACACCACTAGTTGAAATCTCCTTTTCCATCTTTTCATCCAGGATTAGTACAATATCATACAGTTTAATTTCACCTAATGATCGTGCCAAAAAATAACCACCTCCAGCACCTCTTTTTACATTTATGATACCGTTCTTTCTTAATGCAACAGCAATGGCTTCGAGAAACTTAACAGGCAACTCTTCTTTCTCGGCCAACTCAGCTACACCGAGGTGACTATTCTCCTTTAGAAGAGATAATGCTAATACAAATCTTAAACCGTAATAAACCTTTTTTGGAAACATATCCTACTGTTTTACTATTTTCATAGGCAAATATGTGGTGTTTTATAATAACCACCAAACAATGATGCGTTTTTTAATCCTACTTTAATAGTATATTTGTGTGACTTAAGCTGATTAAGAGCTAATTAAGGAGATAAATATTTTTCGTTATTTAACCTACTTTTTTAGTAGATGACAATAGCATTTGACCTACTATTAAAGTGGGATCTTAAAAAGCTTCGCGGATTGTGAAGAACAAACTGCGCTCATTATGGTTTGAAACACCATAATCCAGACGGAAATTTAAACCCTCATCGGGCAATACTTTAAATCTAAAACCAAGGCCAGCAACGGCATGTAATTGCGAGAAGAAATTCGACTTAAAATCGGGCATAACTTTACCAACTCCCGTGAAAGCAGTTGCACCTATGCGCCACCAAAAATGCTGTCGCCATTCCAGTTGACTGTACCATGCATTTTTATCGAGATATTTATGAGGATGTGGTATTCCTCTTAATAGTTCTTTCCCGCCAATTGTAGATAATTTATAAAATGGCACAGAACCATTTGTAAAAGTCATTGCTCCTTGCCAAGCCAATATACTTTTATCCTTAACTATCGAAAAATACTTTCTATAATCGATTGAAGAAGACGTAAATTTAAAATCCCCACCATAAAAAAGATGAGAGATCAGTAACAATGATCCCTTACTTGGGTATAACACGTCGTTACGACTATCGAAAACCATCATCGGCCCTACTCCATTTGCCCAACCACCTTTATAACCCGTAACTGATTCATTAAGTAAGTCACCAGTTCTGTTTTCGTGCATATTTCTATTAATATCCATACGAACACCGAAAAACCATTTTTCACCAATGCCTTTTGCTAAATCCATAGATAGGGTCAGCACATTAAGATCATAGTGCGAGTACGGTTCTTGCTTAGGTGCATTGCCCAATCCATAAAATTTATCGGGCAAAAAAGTATATTGAGCCTTTGACCAAAGCAACCAATTTTTAGCCACAAAAGCCCTCAGATCAATTTTAGCATTATACATTCCACCCAATGACAAGAGAAAACTTGTTGATAAAGTAGTTGGTCCCTTAACCTCAGCTCTTTTAGCTTGCATACGCCACACAGGCATAATACCAAACTCAAGCCCCGTGCGGGGCGAATAACCCATAGCCGGATAAATCGAGAAGGCATGGCGACCATTTTCCATGGTTACAACACCCAATAAATCGTCGGCAAAACCAGCACCTTTTGCTAACCAGTTAGATTTTATTGAATCTTCTTTTTCCGCTGTTTGCGCATTAAGCCTCAAACCAAAACTCAAAAGAATAAAAATCAACAGTACAAACAGGTGCCTCATTTTCTAAAAATCTAGTGCTTGTTTAAAATCATTGATCAAATCTTCTACCTCCTCTATTCCAACAGATAAACGCATCATTGTGGGGCGAATACCCATTGATACTTTTTCTTCATCAGAAAACTCAGCATAAATGGTAGACTCAGGATGAATACACAAAGTTTTATTATCATTAAGGTTGGTCGCTCTTCTAATCAGTTTCAAACGATTAAAAAATTGGAAACAAGCTTCTTTTGACTCCAGATCAAAGGTCATTACTGCACCGGGTTTTGAAGAAAATTGCTCTTGTGCCAAATCAAATGACTCATGGCTATTAACCCCAGGATAATTCGAACTAACAATCTTAAGATGCGAATCAAAATACGCACTTAGATGCTTACAATTATCCACACATCGATCCACACGCAAGGCCATTATATCCAGGCCCAAATTCATAAAGTGAGCCGTATGCGCCGTCATCGTTCCACCAAGGTGACGAAAAATCTCTTTCCGAATTCGAGCAACCAAGGCATTTTTATTATAATCGACGACCCATTCCTTCATGGCAGGCAACTTTGACCAATCGAACAAACCGTTATCTACCACAACACCGCCAAAGGCTGCAGCTCCTCCCGAAATAAATTTTGTTGTGGACATTACCTCCACATCAACACCAAATTGCATTGATTTAAAAACATAAGGAGGCGTAATCGTACTGTCACAAACAACAGCTACGTTCTTCTGCTTCGCTAACTCAGATAATCGTGAAATATCAACAATTTCTAACTGAGGATTAGTTATGGTCTCAAAGAAATAAACGCGCGTAAGCTCATCTGTTTGCTCTGCCACCTTTTCCATATCTGTCATATCCGCAAAACGAACTTCAATACCAAGAGCTGGCAAAGTTTGTTTCAACAAGGCATATGAGTGACCAAACAAATGATTTGATGCCACCACATTGCCACCATTTTCAACCAAAGCAATTAATACATTTGATATAGCAGCCATACCTGATGAAAGAGCCACAACCGCATGAGCATCTGTCACAGCTTTCATTTTATGCTCGAAATATTCAACTGTTGGATTAGAAGTGCGTGAGTACGCATGAGCAACTTTATTTCCCGCAAAAACATCGGCAATGTCTTCGGCACTATCAAACTCGTAGGCTACCCCATCGTATACCGGCATGTGTAATGCATTGTAGGCATCATTTTTAGGGAAAGGCGCATGTAACGACCGCGTAATAAATCCCTCTTTATTTTCTTTCATTGTGGCTATGGTTAATTAATGCGTGGCAAAAATATAAATTAAAACAGAATATCAGACTTAACGCAAAGCTTTAACCTCTGCTGCAGTAATAATATCACCATCATTACCAAAACCAGTTCTTATATAATTAAGAACCGCCGCAATTTCAGCATCGGGCAAATTACGGTAGCTGGCCATAACACCATTATATTTTTCTCCATTTACTTCAATCTCACCCGACATGCCATCAAGCACAATCTTAATCAAAGTCGCCTTATCACCTTCAATCGCTTTGTTTTCAGCTAAAGGCGGATACATGCCCGGAATACCACCTAAATCGCGTTGATGGCACGACTGACAATTTTTCTTATATGCCAATTCACCAGCATTATTATCCTTTAAGTTATTCAGAGATGTTGGCTCCTTAACCTGCTTTGACCTATCTTTTTTCGCCGCTTGACCACAGGCAGCAAACATTACAACTAAACTAAGCAGTAATAAATTTCGAACTATGTTCTTCATATGTTTTTATTTTTTTGGTTCTGTATGGATTATAGTGGGTACAATAGGACAAAGTTCCTCTTTCTATTTAGCACCCATTAAATATCATATAGCACCATTTTTTTTAGATGAATTCCAAAATAATCTTTCAATATCAATAAATATACAATTCACGAAATACCATGAACCATTATATTATTCAAAGTATCCAACAATTAAAAGCTTAAAACGTTTAAGCATAAACTAAGCTAATTGTGAAAAATCCCTTAAAAAGCATAATACTCTGAAAAATTCAAATAAAACCTAACATAGATTTGTATACAAAGTAACCCAAGCTAGTCTTTTTTCGTACTTTTGTCAGTCCAATTAAAAACAACAAGAAAAACAATAAGAATGATTGTCTATTTAAGATTATTATCCCCTGAAAACGATGAATTTGTGAAAGAGATTGCAATTAATGACAATCAATCTTTCGCCGAACTGCATGATTACATACAAGAAATGCTCGACTATGATCCTGCACAGATGGCATCGTTTTACACAACGGATCATGAGTGGAACAAGGAAGTGGAAGTAACATTAATAGACATGGCCTATGGAGAGGTGGGTAATGTTAAAGAAATGCAGAACACACTTCTATCCGAATTAATTAACAAGAAAGGCCAGCGCCTTCTATATATTTTCGACTTCTTTTCAGAACGCGCTTTCTTCATTGAAATAATGCAATTGGTTGATGGAGAACTTGAAAAAGCCAAATGCATACGCAACGACGGGAAAGCCCCTGAACAAATAATGATTGGGGACATGACTGGCAATAGTCAAAAGCAAAAAATGTCAGTGGGCAGTAATGAATTTGATGGCACAGTTGATTCCTTAGATTTTACCTCTTTGGACGAAATCGATATGGACAACGAGGAATTTAATTCTCTGTAATAATATATTTGCTATCCGATCCCATGTTGAATAAACACCTCGTGGTATTAGTTGGTCCAACAGGCATTGGAAAAACCGATACAAGCATTAAACTGGCGCAACACCTTAACACTGAAATCATCTCAGCGGACAGTCGTCAGATATACAAAGAATTAAAAATTGGAACAGCTGCCCCCACTGAGGAACAAACATCAATAGTTCCTCACCACATGGTGGCTACCCATTCCATTCACGATTATTACAATGCCTGGGAATTTGAGCAAGATGTAATAAAACTAAGCGCAAAGCTTTTCGAAGGCAAAGATCAACTTATCCTTACAGGTGGCTCAATGATGTATGTCGACGCCGTTTGTAAAGGCATTGACGATCTGCCAACCATAGATCCCGAACTACGACAAGAAGTAATGGATCTGCACGAAAAACAAGGGCTTGAAGCCATACGTCGGCAGTTAAAAATGCTAGATCCTGTTTTTTACGATCAGGTTGATTTAAAAAATCATAAACGGGTTATGCATGCCCTTGAAGTTTGCCTTATGACTGGTAAACCTTATAGTTCATTGCGCACTAACAGTGCACGCAAGCGACCATTCAACATCATTAAGGTTGGTTTGGATATGGATCGTGAAGAACTTTATACGCGCATCAATAAACGAGTTGACATCATGGTAGAAGATGGGCTATTCAACGAAGCCAAAGAGTTCTACAAAAATAAAAAGCTGAATGCCTTAAATACCGTTGGTTATAAGGAGATATTCGCCCATTGGGATGGCGAATACGATGCCCAAACAGCCATTGAGTTAATCAAACGTAACTCCAGGCGCTATGCCAAAAGGCAATTATCATGGTTCAGGCGCGACAAAGAAATGCAATGGTTTCACCCAACAGATGTGACGGAAATTATTAAATTTGTAGAATTACAATGTAATATTAATTAACCCACCGGGCCACATTCGCATAGCCTTGCTCGCGGTTTACATTAGGCCCGGTGTTTTTTCTTCACCTAATGAGTTATGCTTCCCCATTCAATGTACGCGTTTACGGACTTTTGATTAACAACAAAAATCAAATATTACTAAGCGACGAGTATCGAATAAATACCTACATGTGTAAATTTCCGGGTGGAGGACTCGAATACGGAGAAGGGACAATCGGTTGTTTGAAAAGAGAGTTTCGGGAAGAACTTAATATTGAAATACAAGTTGAATCGCACTTTTACACTACTGATTATTTTCAAAAAGCACAGTTTTTCGAAAACACACAGCTAATAAGTATTTATTACCTTATTTCCAGCCCAGAAACAAACAACATTAAAACTGTTACAAAAAGATTTGATATTGAGCCCGTAGAAGGCGAACAGTCTTTTAGGTGGATCTCTAGGCATATTCTTAAGTGACATATTACTTTGATAATTAAATAATTATCACTATTTTAATGATATAATAAAACCCCGAAAACAGGCACTTTTGCCA